>NZ_JBJKOD010000001.1:0-250281 GCF_045765065.1 Winogradskyella sp. 4-2091 | reverse complement strand
AAATAAACACCCTTCAAATTTAATGTCTAGATTACCATTTGCTCGACCATAATAAACGGTTGCAAATGACGCTTCATTATCTTTAAAAATAGAGTTAGTAATTTCAAGATTCATTTGTGGCGCAACATCAATAGAACGAATAATACCTCCTCTGGTTAAAGTATGACGCATAAATTTACAGTTATTTATTTCTGAATCACTTGATATATTAAAATTAACAGCTGCACCCTCTTGATCTGAAGTCGCAGATCCATTGGCATTTCCATTTATGATACTAAATCCATCAATGATTACATTATCTCCATTTACATCAATGATTCTATAACTGTTTTCAGCTCTATTTGGATCAGTAGCAGAAAACAACGTGTTATCATTACCATTAATATCACCAGATAAAATCGTAAGGTTTACCGATGCATCTCTTTGAGATAAACTAACTTCTGTTCCATCAAAACCACCATATATTTCCTGATTATTAGTTAAACTAAAGACATCTGTTCTATTAGTTCCAGGTATATAAGTACCAGCTTTTACCCAAAATGTACCAGCTGGGTTATTACCTAAAGCACTTTGTAGATTATTATATGCGTCTGCCCAACTTGTACCGTCATTGTTTCCTGTAGCACTTGCATCTACATAGACTTGAGAATGGGCAATGGTTACACCCAGAAATAAACACATTACGAGTAATTTTGTTTTCATAATAAATTTGGTTTTATAATTATGAAACAAAAATGCCATTAAATACTAGTGCATTTAATGGCAAACTTCTGAAATGAGCTTTTCAACTTTTAAAGCCTAAATATTCTGTACAATAGTTAAAAACTCTTCTTTTTTATCGTTTGAAATTGAAACCGCTTGGTCGTTTTCCATAACAATGTAACCTCCATCTTTTTTAACATAAGCTTTGATGTAAGAAAGATTGATTAAATGAGAACGATGAGGACGATAGAATATTTTTATATTATTTAGTGTTTCAACAAAAAATTTTAAGGGTTTACTCACTAAAATACTACCATCATTAATGGCAGATACCTTTGTGTACATACCATCTGCTTCAAGCATTATAATATCATTGAAATTTACAAATTTTATACCATCTGCATTTGGCAATCCTATTTTTTTAAAGTTTGAATTTTGTAAACTTTCCTTTAATTCTATAAGACGTTTATTTATTTGCGTATTCCCTAAAAACTTCACAGCTTTATCTACTGCTTCTTTTACTTGACTTGGTCGTACAGGTTTTAACAAATAATCTATAGCAGAAAGCTGAAACGCTTGTATGGCATATTCGCTATAAGCTGTAGTAAAAATAATCTCGAAATTATGAACTTCTTTTTCAATAAAATTTAAAATCTCTAGTCCAGAATGTTCTGGCATTTCAATATCTAAAAACACAATGTTTGGCGCTTGTTGTTTTATTAACTCTACGCCAGTTAACAAATTATCGGCTTGTAAAATAGAGGTTATTTTTGGGCAATTTTCTTCTACCAATATTTGCAAAACTTGTCTTGCTTTTTTCTCGTCGTCTATAATTAATGCTTTCATAATTAAACTATGTATTTAAAATTGGTATTTGTAAAATTACTTTAGTACCTAGCGCTTCTTGGTTGTTTTTTAAATCGATAATTTCTACGCCAATTTTTCGTTCTTTACCAAAGTTGAGCAAATCTAAGCGCTGTGTTGTGGCTTTTAATGCAAACGATTTATGTTGATGCTCACGCTTTTGGTTAATTGCTTTAGATTTTTCTCTACCAACACCATTATCTTCAACAATACATTCTATTATTTTTTCTGATTGTTTAGCTATTGAAATACGTAACGTTCTATTATCTTTTTTATGAAGCAAACCGTGTTTCAACGCATTTTCTACATAAGGTTGTATTAACATTGTTGGTATTTTAATGGTTTCGGAATTTACCTTGGGTTCAATATTAAATGTAAAATCTAGAGCGTCTTCAAAACGCAATTTTTCTAATTCTAAATAGAGTTTTAAATTATGAACTTCTTCAGGAACAGAAATAAAACCTGTATCGCTAAAATGAAGATAATTACGAATTAAATCGGCAAACTTACCTAAATAATCGCTTGCTAAATTCTTCTGATTTAACACAATATAATCTTGAATAGAATTTAAGGCATTGAATATAAAATGTGGATTCATTTGTGCCTTTAACGCCTTTAGTTCGCTGTCTTTATATTGCTTTTCTAAAGCCAATCGTTTTTGGGTTTCTTTTAACTCTAAGGTTACTAACTCAGCTTTTTGCTTGATTTTAAAGCGGCTGTAATAAAACATTCCAGTTAGCAATAACAAACCTGCTATAATTAAAGTACTGTAAAACAAGTTTTTGTTTTTTGTACTTTCTAGTTTTGATATTTTAAGCTCTTGCTGCGCGATGTCTTTTTCGCGTTCTTTTTTTTCGGTTTGGTAAGCTACTTCAAAATCGGCAATGGCTTTTTGTTTTTCAATACCCAGAATAGAATCGCTAATTTGTTTTTCTTTTAAACTGTATTCTAATGCTTTTTTATAATTTTTGGTTTTGGTATTTAATGATGATAGTAACTTATAGTTTGTGGCAAGAGAAACTATATTATTTGATGTTTTTAACGACGCATTAGATTGTAACAAATACTGTTCTGCAATTTTATATTTACCCCAACGTATTGCATTTTGCCCAAGGTTGTTATAGTTTATTTGTATTGCATCTTCACTTTTTAAGGTTTCGTTTAATTTTAAACTTTTTAAGAAATAGCTTTCTGCACTTTTATAATTGGCTTTTTGCATATATAGATTACCCAAATTATGGTATAAATTAGCCAAACTACGTGGTCGTTTTTCTAGAGTTTCGGCTTCGTGCGCATAATTTAAAGCTTTATCTAGCTCATTAACCTCGGTATGTATGGCTACTAGGTTAATAAGCGTACTGCTTAACATTCTTTTATTTTTTTTTGTAATTGGGTGCTTATAAATTTCTTCTACATAAGTTTTTGCGTTTTCCCAATCTTTTATACTTACATATAAAGCGCCTAAATTGTTTTTATTGAAAAGAACATCTCTAGAATGGCCTTCTTTGCTTTCAAAAAAAGTTATATTTTTTTTAATAGTTTGAATAGCTAACTCATAATCACCTTTTGCGATATAGGCATTTGCCAAAAGGCTTTTAGCTTTATATTGATCTAGACTATCATTTATAATTTGAAATTTTGATATGGCATTATTATAATAAGCAATTGCTGAATCTATTTGCCCTTTTTTTTCAAAATACATGCCTTTTTGAGCTGTAAATTGGGCTAAATGTTTTTTACTTTTTGTTCTTTTTAATGCATTTTCTAGAACAAACAAATGCAATTTAGGATTAGAATTTTTATAGGTTATGGCTGCTTTTCTAAATTCTAAGTTGCGCAAACTATCGTTTGTAATAGAATTAAAATGAAGCAACAAACTATCTTTAACTAATTCTTGAGAGGTACATAATATAGGAAAAAGTAAAATTAGGCATTTAAGTAAATTGGGCTTCATAGTTAGTCTAAATTATTGACAACTAATATAAACGAAAGATATTAGGTGTTTTTATTTAAACTTCTAAAAAACACTTTTTAACTTCTAAATAATTGATTTACGGATATTTTAAACCTTTAAAATGCTATAGTTTACTATTGAAATAATAAAAAATGTATTCTCAATAGTGCTCTATAAGTAGAGACATATTTAATTATTGGCACAAAAAAAAGCTGCACCACCCTAACCTGGTACAACTTTCTTTATTATTGAGTGTTTATGGCACTCATTAGTTTAGAAACAACATTTCTTGATAAGTCACAAAAAATTTAATTTTTTTTTAAAATATAAAGATTTAACTCAAAGTAATCTGTTTTGACCTTCAAAAATCCCATGAATTATGCTGTGCCATTGTGAATAGATTTTCAACGAAAGAATCTACTATTTTACAAATTGCTCTTTATTTAATAGGGCATTTTTTCCAATAATTAAATAATCTTTACCGTCTCTGTTCTGAAGTATATAATAATTACCATCTGGCTGTTTCACAAACCTAGAGTTACCTTGGTATTTACCGTCTTCATTATTATTAGTTTCTCGTCTTACGCCATCGGTATTTAACCAAAAGCGCTTTCCGTTTTCTATTAATTCAAAATTACCGTTATTAAATCCACCTAAAAAGTTGTAATAACTTACGTCATAAATTTTACCATCAGAAGTATTTATATAACCATATCTCTCATTGTTTTCATACAATTCATAGAATCCTGCTCCTATTTCATTTCCTAATGTTAACCACAATTTGTTTATACGAATTTCTTCATCCTTAAATTTTTCAATAATATCATTTTTCTTTAAAGTCTTTAGAAATTCTTTTAAATCCGTTGAAGCCATAAGAGACTTGCTCTGTAAATTATAAATAAAAGCTTTGTTTGCATTGTTAGGATATGTTACCAATAACCCATTAGCTCTAGGTAACATTACCTTACCGTAATGCGTAGAACTAGAATTAAACTCAGAAACACTTGGTAATAAAAATCCTTCTTTACTTTTATAATGATACGCGTAAATTTTAGTAGGATTACTTGGCTTATCTAGTAGCAAAACATAGCCATCATATGCGATATGATGACTAAGATCTTGAGGCTTTTCTATAACTTCTCCAAGATCATTCATTATACCGAGTTGACCGTCTTTAGAAAATACGGCTAAATTATAGGTGTTGAATTTATAAATACTATCTATTTCCACAACAAATTCCTTCGACTTAGAGCTCCATAGTTTATTAAGTGAATCTAATCGTCTTGCTTCTTTGTCTTCTATAAGTCGTTTAATTTCTAAAGCTTTTTGCTCTGCTATGTGATTATCTATTTCTTCTTGAATATTAACATAGGTCTCTAACATAAACTGATAATCTTCTGTAGTTTTATCTTCTTCCAAGTCAAAGTACCATTTAGCATAAGATCGTGCTTCAAAGAACTGCTTATGTTCAAAATGTATCAAGGTGCCCAATTTAGCCACACGACTATTAGGTACGCTGTCCATATATTTTAGAGCTTTATTAAATATCTCTAAAGATCTATCCATGTCCGAATTAAAGAAAAAGGCTTCAGATCGTTTTACATATACATCAGCTATTTCACTGTTAGTTTGAGCGAATAATGAAATAGGCAATAAAAACGCAAGTATTAGTATCGTAATTTTTGATTTCATAAATATAAAATAAACACGTTGGTAAATAATTAAAGGTCAACAAACTACTAAAAATTTAGAGTTGTGCATTAATTTATTCGATACCATACCCAATATTAGGGCTGTTGTGCAAAATAATATTTAAAAAAAGTAAGAGATCCTATGGGAAACCATTTAAGCTTAAAGTTTTTAAGAATTTGTTTTCATCTTCATAGATGAAGTAAACCTTCAATTCTGGATGTGTGTTTAAAAACCATGTTACTTTATCAATTCCCATTGCCTGAAAAGCGGTTGCATAACCATCTGCCAACATACAATTAGGGGCTATAACAGAAACACTTAAAATATTTGTTTTTGTAGGGTAGCCGGTTTTGGTATTTATTATGTGTGCGTAACGATTTCCGTTTTCGTCTGTTTTAAACTTTCTATATGTTCCCGACGTTGCCATACCTTCATTTTTCAGGGTAATTACCTTAGAGTAAGACTGTTCTCCATCAAAATTAGGATCATCGATTCCAACTGCCCAACCTTTTTTACTTTCTATATTTACACCAGATGTTCTTAAATCTCCACCTATATCTACTAAGTAATTCTCAATTCCTTTAGATTCTAAAAAGTTAGCTATAACATCTATACCATAACCTTTTGCGATTGCATTAAATTCTAAATAGCTTTCTTCAGACTTTTTTATATGATGATCAACCAAGCCCACTCTATTAAAACCAACAAACTTCATAAGATTATTTATTGTTGAACTATCGGTTAGAAATTTGTTCTTTTCTGACCCAAAATTCCAAGCGTTTACAACATTCCCTATCGTAGGATCAAAAACACCTTCGGTTTGTCTATAAATTATTTTTGAAGCTTTAAAAACATTCTCAAAATGAGAATCTATCTTAGTAATCTCATTTCTATTAAGTTTGGATATATCAGAATCTGGAATGTAAGTAGATAATGATTGATTAACAACAGTAAACAAACTATCAAACTGCTTTTGATAATTTACATCATCAGCAGAGTAATATTGAATATTGTAACTCGTACCAAAAACGGCACCTGAAAGTTTAATGTTTTTTGGCACATCATCAGTACAAGAATACAAACTGATTATTAAGACTAATGCTAGTAATTGCTTCATATTAGTTTAAATTCATTTCAATTACTTGTATTCCGTTATATTCAATTAAATAATCCTCATCTAAATGAATTGGTAAATCTTCACCTGCAGGATTACCCAAACCAACACCAGCATATAGTACTTTGGCATCTTTTTCATAAGCGTGTTTTTTGAAAGTTTCCATCCAAACAACATCATAATTATTAGGGTTTTCTGGTAAAATAACGGCTCTTACTATTACAAAATAATATTGACTATTCTTGTCAATACATACAAATTGAGGATGCCTTTTTAATGTACTATTTATTGCCACAAACTCAAAGCCACGTGCTTCTAGGTCTTTACCTACGTGGTTCATAGCTAAATTATGTACTTCTTGAGGCGTTAGCGGTTTACTCATATAACAAAGATACGAAGTTGCTATTTAAACCTCACAAATTTTGAACTACTAAATGTATAATTAGAAACAGGAACTACTGCATCATCCTCCAAATGATACCAAGGAGAAATATTGGTGTCTTCAAGATTTTTAACCAAATGAACACTCTGCGCTGGTGTATTTCCTTGGCATAATAAAAATAACTTTTTACCTTCATCATTAATAACTTCGTCACAAATTAAAACTATATGACCAGGCGAACCACCTTTTATTAGCATATCTCCTATTTTTAAATCTTCTGCTTTCACTGATTCTAGCTCATTAAAAAGCGATAAAGTACCAGAATACATATAGATTAAATTAAGGTATTTATAGAAGTTATCTTTAGAGGAATTAGCACGAGCAGTTTTATGAAAAGACACATTATTGCCGTTAATTTTGGGTCGATACCCTTCTGCATATTTTAGCCAAGAACAATAATGTCCAGATGTAAAATTAAAACCTATCTCATCCTTTCTTTTTTTGTTCCAAAGGAATTCACTTCTAATTCTAATTAGCGCGTCTGCACATTGCTGCAATCCGTTTTTCGGGACAGGTATTTCTAAAACACCAATATGTCCGCCTTGCCAAAAATAGTTAGTATCATCATAATTAATAATTTTACTACCAAAGGGTTTTAATTTATAATTTCTAAGATGGTCTTCAAAACTTCCGGCTTCGTAGTCTGGACGTTCATAACCTTCAGGTATATTTACTCTTGTGCTTATAGTTAAGCTATCTTTATTTATTAGGCTTGGTGTATCAATAACTGAGACTACCGTATCAACTGTTTTTTGAACTGGAGTCAATTGAAATGCCAAAACCGCAATAGCGAATAAAACTAAAACTATAAATAATCCTTTTTTCATACCCTTAAGAACGTTATACTTACACCTTTTGTTATAAAATTATAAATAATAATGTCTAATCGTATTTTGAAAATAAAACCGTCACTATTGACCCTATGTGTAGTATTTCTGATTTTTATTAACTGTAATGAAGACCAGAAATTACCAGATCCTTTAGAAGCTGGCTGGAAAGGGCAATCTGTATGCGAAATTTTAGAAGACAATGAAGAATTGAGAGTGCTTAAATGTACATTTGAACCTGGAGTTGGTCATGAAAAACATTACCATAATCCACATGTTGGTTACACTTTAGTTGGCGGTAAGTTTAGAATCACTGATGATTCTGGAGTTAGAGAAGTAAGTGTACCTACAGGTTATACATTTAGTAAAGATTCAATTACTTCCCACGAAGTCTTAAATATAGGAGAAACCACTTCTGTATATTTAATTATGGAGTACAAATAGGATACAGCTAACAAATACAACACTTTATCGTGTATTTTAGCACATTAACATTTTCTTAATTAAATATTAATTACCTTTAATGCTTAAGCAAAATCTATCCATTTTACCTAACCTAACTACTCAAAAATGATTTTTTCTAATTTTTTGAAATTAAAATTTATTATTAAAAATCTTACTTACGTTTTTGCATTTACTTTAAGTCTTTCCATTTGTGCCCAAAATAACGAAACAAATAATTGGTTATTTGGACAATATGCTGGTTTAAATTTTGAAACGCCTGATAATGTTCAGGCCATTAACAATAGTAGCATGTTTGCGCCTGCTGGTTGTGCGAGTATTTCAGATTTTGATGGAAACTTATTATTTTATACCAATAGCCAAACCATTTGGAATAAGAACCATGATACTATGGCAAATGGTGCTAATATTAACGGTAATGCTGGCGCTGATCAAAACTCTATAATCGTTCCTATTCCTAATTCTGTAGATCAGTATTATGTGTTTTCTATAGGTACTGATGGTTTTTATTATTCAACAGTAGATATGACAGCTAATGTTGGTTTAGGTGAGGTTATAGAAAATGACATTCTTTTATTATCAGGTGCTGAAATTGGAAAAGTTACAGCGGTTCACCATGATGATGGTCAATCTATTTGGGTTTTAACCACTAAAAAAAATGATAACGATGATTACTTTTCGTTTTATGCGTACAAGATAAATACGGACGGAACAATTGATAATCCAATTATAACAGACAATTTATATTTTGCAGGTAGAAAAGAGGGTATAATGAAATTTTCTCCTGACGGAACAAAAATTGCCATAAGTAATTTTCTTGATGATGATGTTAACAAACATCTATACACATTTACATTTGACAGCAGTAATGGAGAAGTTAGTAACAGACGTAGTCTTTTCACAACGAAGGTGTTTTTTGAAGTCGTTTCTGCATATGGTTTAGCATTCTCTAAAGATTCGAATAAGCTATACGCTACGTTGAGACGCCAAGGTATGTTAGATACTTCCACTGGTACTGTTCCTGAGGATTCAGAAAAAAAGGATTTATTAGTTCAATATGATTTAGAAACTTATAATGGAGGTAGTGAAATTACTATTTTACATGAAAATATTGGCGTAACAATTCCGGGAAGTTTACAGCTTGCAAAAAATGGTAAAATATACAGAGCGCTGACTGAAAGTCCAGATATTGGATCTGACAATGTTGGTGTTATTAATAGTCCTTTAAATCTTGAATCTGCTGTAAACTACAATCATACTGGTATTCAGTTAAGTGGTAGTTTTTCAAGATTAGGTTTACCAAACTTTATACAATCATACTTCAGAACTAGAATTACAAGTGATACATTTTGCAAAGATAAAGTTGCTTTGTTCGAAGTAGATACCTATTCAAACATAACAGCGGCTCAATGGGATTTTGGAGATGGTAATACCTCTAATGATATCATTCCTAGTCATACTTATGAAAGCACAGGTACTTTTAATATAACAGCTACAATTACCGTTAATGATAGACAAATTACTACCTCTAAAAGGATTTCGGTATTCGATACTCCAGATTTAATTGCAAGCCAAGAACTTATTCAATGTGATTCTGATACTGATGGGATTTCTGTGTTTAATCTCAACAACATAAAAGAAAGAATTCTCGATAATTATTTGGAAGAAGAATTCACGTTTTTTGAGAGTTTTGAAGATGCGGATCAAAATTCTAATCCTATTTCAAACCCTGAAAATTATACTAATTTAGTTCCGAATCAAGAGGTCTTTGCTAAAGTATATAATTCTAATGGTTGTCCTTCCATAACGTCGTTCTTTTTAAATGCTATTTATACCGAGACTATTGATATACCAGACTTTTATGTTTGTGAGAACTCAGACAATATTGATAATAACGATGAAGGTTTGTTTATGATTCTTGAAATTAAAGAACATGTTAGAGAAGCACTAAATATTCCTATTACCACCGATATAAATTTTTACCCATCATTAGCTGACGCCCAGACTACTCAAAATGACATAAGGTCTAATTTAACCTCTTCAACTACAACTGTTTGGATTAGAGCCGAGGAAAGTGGGTTGGCTTGTAGTGGTTTAGCTCCAATAAATTTAATTGTAAATAGTGTACCTATTATTGATTTAGAAGATGAATATACATTTTGTCAAAATGAACCGATAGTATTAACAGGACACAATTCTAACACAAGATTTGAATGGTTAAATAGTAGTGGCGAACTTCTCTTTAACACACGTCAATTCACGTCTTATACAAGCGGAACATATACTCATATTGCTTACAAGGTATTAAATGGTGTAGAATGTTCTAATTCTAAAACATTTACTTTAATACAAAATGAGCCACCTATATTTGAAAACATTGATGTTGATTTAAACTATGACAATAATACTATTGTTGTAGAAGTTAGTGGTAACAGTAATTACGAATATTCTATAGACAACTTAAATTTTTATGGTAATGCCAATACCTATACCTTTCAACATATACCATCCGGAATTCAAACCATTTATGTGAGGGATATTAACCAATGCGAAGAAACAATATTTAAAAAATTATACTTAATTGGTTATCCAAAGTTTATAACACCTAACAATGATTCTAAAAACGATTTTTGGAGAATAAAAGGCGTCGATACTAATAACTTTGAGTCTATAAGAATTTTTGACAGATATGGTAAACTTATCGCCATTCTAAATGAACAAAATAGCTTTACTTGGGATGGAAAACGAAAGGATATTACTATGCCAACAAACGATTATTGGTTTAAGGTAATTTATAAAGATGGAGAATCGGCTACTGGTCATTTTACATTAAAACATTAGCATATGATGCTTTCTCCTTATTACTACTCTCAGAGTACCTTGCATTCATTTAAATCAAATTAAATTGTAAGTAATTTATCCATAGAAATCTTTTGAAATTCTATACATCAGGTACATCTAATATTTAATTGACTCAAATTAAATTAATAAGTCCTTAAATTCATTAGCAATACTTCAAGGATCAAAGTGAATATTAACTGTTGGTTGGATATCACCACTAATTGGAGTTTCAATTATTAGCAGATAATCAATTTAGATGAATGTTCCCTTTTATTCTTCAACTATGCGATGTAATAACAATAGCAAACATCAGTAAACACCGTATTTATATAAACTATATATAATAAAAAAACCAACGTTAATACGTTGGTTTTTTTTATTATTAGAATAAGTTTGATACATTAGATATCTTGTGACATCTATCCTCCAAAGTCATCGAATCTAATGTGTTCATCCGGAATACCGAAATCTTCACCCATTTTCTGAACAGCTTGGTTCATTAATGGCGGTCCACAGAAATATAATTCTATATCTTCTGGTGCTTCATGCTTAGATAAATACTGATCTATTACCACTTGGTGTATAAATCCTGTAAATCCATCACCAGACTCATCATTTACATCTTCTTTTAGTTGCCAGTTATCTGCTTCCGTAGGATCAGATAATGCAATAAAGAATTTAAAGTTCGGGAAATCTTTCTCTAAAGCTCTAAAATAATGGATATAGAATAATTCTGCTTTAGAACGCCCACCATACCAATATGTTACTTTACGACCTGTTTTTAAGGTTCTAAATAATTCGTATAGGTGAGAACGCATTGGTGCCATACCTGCACCACCACCAACGTATAGCATTTCTGAATCAGAATCATTAATAAAGAATTCTCCATAAGGTCCAGAAATTGTTACTTTATCTCCAATCTTCTGATTAAATATATAAGATGAAGCTACACCTGGATTTACATTCATCCATCCACCTTTTTCTCTATCAAATGGAGGTGTCGCAACACGCACGTTTAACATAATTTTTCTTCCTTCCGCAGGATAAGAAGCCATTGAATATGCTCTTTCAACAAGTTCTTCGTTTTTCATCACTAATGGACGTAAACCAAATTTATCCCAATCCGCTTCAAATTTATCTGGTTCTCCAGGATGATCTTCCGGGTGTGCAGAAATATCCATGTCAGAATATTTTATCTCACAGTTAGGGATTTCAATTTGAATATAACCACCAGCCTTGTAGTTCATATCCTCTGGAATCTCAACTACGAATTCTTTAATAAATGTTGCCACATTATAGTTTGATACTACTGTTGCCTCCCATTTCTTAATTCCAAATACTTCTTCTGGAATGGTAATTTCCATATCCTGTTTTACTTTTACCTGACAAGATAAACGTGCACCATGAGCTAATTCTTTTCTTGTAAAGTGAGGAATCTCAGTTGGTAGAGCTTCTCCTCCACCAGCTAAAACGTGACACTCACACTGAATACAAGTTCCACCTCCACCACATGCAGATGGTAAGAATATTTTTTGGCTACCCAATGTACTTAATAAGGTACCTCCAGAACCAACTTCAATTTCACGTTCACCGTTAATTTTAATGGTCACAGGACCAGAAGGTGAAAGTTTTTGTTTTACAAATAATAATAAGGCAACCAATATCAAAGTAACCACCAAAAAGGCTGTTACCGTTGCTACTATGGTTCCGACTGTGCTTGCAGCTAATATCATAATACTAATCAATTACTTGTTTGTATTTTCGGCTATCTCTAAGTCTGACTTAAGTTTAGCTTCTTCTTTTTTAATATCTTCTTTAATAACTTCTATAGATGCTGTTGGTTCTGTAGTTGGCTCACCTTCTTCATCACCTCCAGTCAACATTCCTCCAAAACTCATAAACCCAATTGCCATTAGACCAGTAATTATAAATGTAATACCTAAACCTCTTAATGCAGGTGGTACATTACTATATCTAATTTTTTCTCTAATAGCAGCAATTGCTAATATGGCTAAGAACCAACCAATACCTGACCCAATACCATAGTTCAATGCTAATCCTAAGGTTTCAATTTCTCTAGACTGCATAAAAAGTGAACCACCTAAAATGGCACAGTTAACAGCAATTAAAGGTAAAAATATACCTAAAGAATTATATAGCGACGGAGAAAACTTCTCCACGACTATCTCTACTAATTGTACCATTGTTGCAATGGTAGCAATAAACATAATGAATGATAAAAAGCTTAAGTCATAATTTGCATATTCTTCACCTAACCAAGACAATGCTCCAGGTTGTAAGATATATTGATCTAGTAACCAGTTTAAAGGTACTGTAATTGCAAGGACAAATATAACAGCAGCTCCAAGACCAACAGCAGTTGACACTTTTTTAGATACTGCTAAGTATGAACACATTCCTAAGAATGTAGCAAATACCATATTATCTATAAATATCGATTTGAAAAATAATTCTAAATGTTCCATATATTTTGTTTTTAGTTGTTAGTTTAAAGTTATTGGAGAATCTACTATCCAATAACCATTATCTATCAACTAATTTAATCTTCTATTAATGCTTTGTTTCTACTACGTTGTATCCAAATGATAATACCCACAACTATTAATGCCATTGGAGATAATAACATAAATCCGTTATTTTCATAACCTATAGCATATAATCCCGTTTTTTCAATTGGATCTCCTAATACAGGAAAACCTAATAAAGTTCCAGATCCTAATAACTCTCTAAAGAATCCTACAATTATAAGAATTACACCATATCCTAAAGCATTACCAATACCATCTAAAAACGATCTCCAAGGACCATTTCCTAATGCAAAGGCTTCAAAACGTCCCATAATTATACAGTTAGTAATAATTAATCCTACGAATACTGAAAGCGTTTTACTTAGCTCATAAGCAAAAGCTTTTAAAACTAAATCTACTATAATTACTAATGTTGCAACAACAATAAGTTGAACAATAATTCTAATTTTCGATGGAATAATGTTACGCATCAAAGAAATAACAACGTTACCAATACCTAATACAAATAATACAGATATAGACATTACTATAGATGCTTCTAATTCTGCAGTAATTGCTAATGCAGAACAGATACCAAGTACTTGTATTGTAATTGGGTTATTATCTGCTAATGGGTCTAATATTAATTTACTGTCTTTTCCCATGTTTTAGTTTCCTTTTAAAGTTTCAAAATAAGGTAAATACAACTTTAAATCTTTTTTGATCATTGCTGTAACACCATCACCAGTAATTGTTGCTCCTGCAATGGCATCAACCTCATTATCTGTTTTGTCATTATTTTTTGGATCTGCATTACCCTTTGCAACAGTGATGCCTTTAAATACACCTGCTTCAGACAATAAATGTTCACCATAAAAATCATCCATAAAAAAACGTTGCTTAATGTTTGCACCAAGTCCTGGCGTTTCTCCTTTATGGTCAAAATATGCTCCTTGTACAACCATATCTTTATCTAAGGCCACATATCCCCAAATAGCATCCCAAAGTCCTTTTCCTCTTATTGGTGCGATATAAAATGTTTTGCCATCTTTCTCACCAACAAATAATGGAAGTTTTCTAACACCACCATTCTTTGCATTGGCTTGTTGTTTCTTTACATCAATTAAATAAGCTTCGTTATTCTCAACAGCTGTGCCACCTTGAACTTCCAATTGCTGCTTAACATATTGCTTAAAAAGTTCTGGTGCATTTTCTGCTGACACAAAATTTGCACTTGTACCTTCATTTTCATTAACTCCCATAGCATACAAAATATTTTGCTGCTTTTCAATTTCTTCATTTACCGTAATAATTGGCTTAGTCAATGAAAAAATACCTGCTAATATGACACCTACAATTAATACCATACCAATGGCAAAAATAATAGTATATGAGTTTTTATCTGTTCTTTGTTCCATGATTACGCAACTTTAGCTTTTACACGTTTCATTCTTTTCTTAACATTTCCTTGAACCACGTAATGGTCAATAGTTGGTGCAAACACATTCATTAATAGAATAGCTAACATTACACCTTCTGGATATGCTGGGTTAAATACACGTATCATAATAGAAATAAATCCTACTAAGAAACCATAAATCCATTTTCCTTTAGTTGTTTGTGACGCTGTTACTGGATCTGTAGCCATAAACACAGTACCAAATGCAAAACCACCAATTAGTAGATGTTGCCAGAAATCTGTGCTCATTAATCCATAAAACTTACTAGACTCTGTAATCCAGTCTTGCGCCACAACACCGTTAAAAATTAATCCCATGACTAAGGCGCCAATTACAGATGAAAGCATAATTCTCCAACTTCCAATTTTAGCGAAGATTAAGAATAAACCTCCTAATAAAATTAAAAGTGTAGACGTTTCACCTACTGAACCAGGAATTAAACCATAAAACATATCCATGATTTCATAACCTGCACCTTTGTTTTGAGCTAAACTACCTAAGATTGTTTCACCAGAAATGGCATCTACATTCTCACCAGCTGCTATTAACTGATCTTGTTCTACTGCACCATGAACCCAAACTTTATCTCCTGACATCCATGTTGGATATGCGAAAAATAAGAATGCACGTATTGTTAACGCTGGATTAAGAATATTCATTCCTGTACCACCAAAAACTTCTTTACCTATAACAACACCAAAAGCAACTGCTACTGCTAGCATCCATAATGGTGTATCAATTGGCACAATAAGTGGCACTAACATACCTGTTACTAGATATCCTTCTTCTACTTCGTGGCTATTTTTTATCGCGAATAAAATCTCAATAGCTAAACCAACGACATATGATACAACTACCAGTGGAATTACTTTCCAGAAACCAACCGAGAAGTTATCTAACGTCCAGAATTCTGCACTAAAAAATCCACCTGTAGCCTGTTGAATCTCTCCAAATGCTAAATGATGTTGATAACCTGCATTAAACATTCCAAAGATTAAACAAGGAACCATTGCCATAATAACAGTGTTCATTGTTCTCTTTAAGTCATCTGCCGCTTTTATATGAGTACCATTATGAGTTGTCTCATTTGGTAAGAATAAAAAGGTATGAATTGCAGAAAATGCTGGCAACCACTTCTTATCTTTATTCTTCTCTCTAAAATTATGTAAATTTTGTTTTAAACCCATTATCCTATTTCTTTTAGCATTAAGTCTAATCCTTCTCTTATAATTTTTTGATGTGGTTGTTTAGAAACACATACAAATTCCGTTAAAGCAAAATCTTCTGGTGCAACTTCGTACATTCCTAATGCTTCCATTTCATCTAAATCTTGATACATACAAGCTTTTAAAATTTGCATTGGGTAAATATCTAAAGGAAAAACCTCCTCAAATGTACCTGTAGTTACAAATGCTCTATGCTCACCGTTAGTATTTGTATTTAAATCGTATTTTTTCTTAGGGCTTAACCAAGAAAAAGTTAAAGCTCTAGATGTAGATACTTTGTTAAAAACGGGCTTGTTCCATCCAAAAAACTCGTAGTCATCACCTTCTGGAATCACAGTAATTACGTTACTGTAATAATCCAAGAAACCATCTGGCGCTACTTGTTTCCCTGTTAAAACATTTCCAGAAATTATTCTATCGTTACCATCTCTTTCAACACCATTATCATATATCATTGTAGCTATTTCTG
The DNA here is from genome assembly GCF_045765065.1 of Winogradskyella sp. 4-2091. Taxonomy (NCBI): domain Bacteria; kingdom Pseudomonadati; phylum Bacteroidota; class Flavobacteriia; order Flavobacteriales; family Flavobacteriaceae; genus Winogradskyella; species Winogradskyella sp. 4-2091. The sequence continues at coordinate 233,700 of NZ_JBJKOD010000001.1, read as the reverse complement.
AACCTAATTTAGTTCTAAAATATCTAGGTTTCTTAACTGAAGAACCTGCTAAAGCAACAACACGCTCTGCATTAAACTTTCCCGTTAATAATAACTCTCCAATGATAACAAGATCTTGTGCATTGACAGTCCAAACAACTTCACCTTTATTTACAGGACTTACCTTATTAATTAATGTACCAACATTTCCTGATGGATGTGGTCCAGAAACTTTATAAGTTATAGCGTCTTGCAAATTTGCTAAAGGCGAGTTAGAACTCTTACCCACAGAAATATGAACACTACCTTCAGTTAATTTAGCTAATGCGGTAACTGCAGCTTGTAATTCAGCTTCTTTACCCGCTAAGGTAAAGTCTAAATCTGCGGCTAAAGGTGCACTTGCATAACCAGAAATAAAAATATTCTTTGGTGTAACATCTGCTTTAGCCACAACATCATAAGGACGTTGTTTAATAAATGACCAACAGCCAGTTGCTAATAAATGTGCTTTTGTTTTTTCTGCATCAGAGGTCAAGTCAAACTTACCATGATCTACATAAGCTTGTTCCTTATCTGCTGTTATTTTTATGGCGTCGATACGACGTCTTGGTCCACGTTGTACTTCTGTAATCTCACCAGATACTGGCGAAACAAATTTCATAGCTTCATTATCTTTATTGTAAAATAAAGTTTCACCCGCTTTTACACGTGTACCTTCTTTTGCTACTAATTTTGGAATAATACTGTGGAAGTCTTCAGGTCTTATAGAATAGAAATTACTAATTATAGCATTTTCCGTTGCTTTCTCGGCTTCACCGACTAGCTTTATATCTAAACCCTTTTTAATTTTGATGTCTTTTGACATATACTAAAGATTAGTTATCTAAAAATCCGTGCGAATTTACGAATTTATGCTTTAAAAAACAGTTGAAATAAAAGCATCTTTTTTTATTTGTAATCATTATAAATAAGCTGCGCGTTTTATAGGCATGAATTTTGATTATCTTTACACATCGCTCAAATTATATGATGAAAAAAAATATTTTCAACCTAGTTTTATTTGCAATTACACCATTGGTATTGCTATCTCAAGTAACCGAAGAATTAAATCCACCAGATTTTATTAAAACAATTACCTTTAAAAGTAATACCACTGAGGGACAACTTCCTGTTTTAAAGCTTGGCGAATCATTAGAGTTAGAATTTGATGCACTGACAGCAAATGAAGAAGATTTTTATTACGTCATTGAGCATTTTAATTATGACTGGACACCCTCTTCTTTAGTAAAGTCTGAGTACCTTAAAGGATTGGACAATCAACGTATATTGACTTATGAAAATTCATTCAACACCTATCAGATATACTCACATTACGATTTACAAATACCAAACTCACGCACTTTAGGACTGTTGAAAAGTGGTAATTATATTATTTCTATCTATGATGATTATGATGAATTAATGTTTAGTAGAAAATTCATGGTATACGAAGACAATGTGAATGTTGGTGTTAGCGTAAAGCGATCAAGAGATGTGCAGGTCATAGGAGAAAAGCAATCTGTAGACATTGTTATTTCAACTAATGGTACTAATTTCAACAATCCATTAGACAATATTAAAACTCTAATTATTCAGAATAACAATCAAAATACATCTATTTCAGGATTAAAACCACAATACACTTTGGGTAATGAACTTATTTATCGTTATGATACTGAATCAGCCTTTTGGGCTGGTAATGAGTTTTGGTTTTATGAAAACAAGGATGTTAGATCCGCAAATGTAGGTGTTCAATTTATTCAGCTAAAAGAGTTATACAATAATTACCTTTATACTAATATTTCTAGAAAAGACTTACCATACACTTACAATCCTGATATTAACGGAAATTTTCTAATAACTGCTATCGATACCGATAACGTTGATGTTGAAGCAGACTACACCATGATCCATTTTTCACTTTCACATGACGAAATCAAGGACAAAGATATTCATATATATGGTAATTTTAATGCTTACGCTATTGATCCATTCACAAAAATGGAATATAATACAGAAAGTAAACGCTACGAAAACACAATGCTTTTGAAGCAAGGGTTTTATAATTACAAGTATGTCGCAGTAGACAAAGAAACGGGAGCAATTGACGAAGGTGCTATTAGTGGTAATTTTTGGCAAACAGAGAACAATTACAAAGTATTAGTCTATTATAGAGATTTAGGTGCGCGTTTTGATCGCATAATTGGTTATGGCGAAGCCTCCTCTACAAACATTACAAACTAATTTTTTAATTTCGATTTTAACGAAAAAGCGGCTTGTTTTCTTCCTTTTTCCAAATTATTAGTACATCAAATCTTGTATTTGTTAAAATTATGAGCACTTTAGCGATTTATGGTGTTTCAATCAAAAATTATACTATTTTAGCATAGCACAATTTTCAATTATATGGTACAACAAGTTACAAGTGGAATTAAAATTTCCGTAGAAACCAATTTTGAAGGCACATTTTATAAAAATTATAAAGTGCATTTTGCGTTTGGTTATAAAGTAACTATTGAAAACCAAAGTAAAGATTCTGTGCAACTTAACACTAGACACTGGAAAATTCTAGACGCATTAAATAATGAAGAAATTATAGAAGGCGAAGGTGTTATTGGCAAAAAACCAGTTCTTAAACCAGGCGAGTCTCACACGTATAATTCTGGCTGTTTATTAACCTCTCCTTTTGGTGCTATGCAAGGTCATTATAATATGATCAACCTATCTAAGACCAATAAATTTAAGGTCTACATTCCTTCTTTTAAATTAAGTGCTCCCTTTGCGCTTAACTAACCTCAACGGTTTTGTTATTTTTTTTATTTCAATTTAGGATAAAATGCTTTCAGCAATTATTCTAAAACAAGATGCGATGCATTGAATATAAATACGGCTATTAAGATTTCTAGGTTAAATCTTCACAGAACTATAACATTTTACAAAATATTTCTCTGTTAAAAATTGTACCTTTGCACTTTCAAAAATCAACTAAAAAAACAAATATATTATGGGAAAAGGATTCTTTAATGTACCTGTTGCAGTCAATGAGCCTGTAAAGTCTTATGCACCTGGTTCTCCAGAACGTAAAGCTGTTCAAGAGACATATAAAACTATGTTTAACAGTAAAGTGGAAGTACCAATGTACATTAACGGTAAAGACGTTAAAACCGGAAACACTAGAACCATGTCTCCTCCACACGATCATAAACATATCGTTGGAGAATACCATATAGCAGAAAAGAATCATGTAGAAGATGCTATATCTACAGCTTTAGAAGCACGTAAATCTTGGTCTCAAATGCCATGGGAACAACGTGCAGGTATTTTCTTAAAAGCTGCTGAATTAATTGCTGGTCCTTATAGAGCAAAAATTAATGCTGCAACTATGATTGCACAATCTAAAACTATACACCAAGCAGAAATTGATGCGGCTTGTGAATTTATAGATTTCTTACGTTTTAATGTTCAGTTTATGACTGACATTTACATGGAACAACCAGAAAGCACTAGTGATGCATGGAACCGTGTAGAATATAGACCTCTTGAAGGATTCACTTATGCAGTTACACCTTTTAACTTTACTGCAATTGCAGGAAACTTGCCAACTTGTATGGCATTGATGGGTAATGTTGTTGTTTGGAAACCAAGTGACAGCCAAATCTATTCTGCTAAAATCATTATGGATATTTTTAAAGAAGCAGGTGTGCCAGATGGTGTTATTAATGTTGTTTTTGGAGATCCTCAAATGATTACTGAAACGGTATTATCTAGTCCTGATTTTTCTGGTTTACATTTCACTGGCTCTACTTTTATCTTTAAAGAATTATGGAAACAAATCGGAAACAATATCCATACTTATAAAACATACCCTAAAATTGTTGGTGAAACAGGAGGAAAAGATTTTATCGTTGCTCATAAATCTGCTGTACCTAAACAAGTAGCAACAGCTATTTCTCGTGGTGCTTTTGAATTTCAAGGACAGAAATGTAGTGCAGCATCTAGAGCATATATTCCAAGCAACATTTGGGAAGAGGTAAAAAACTTTGTCATTGAAGATGTAAACTCTTTTAAACAAGGTTCACCAGAAGATATGAGCAATTTTGTAACTGCGGTTATACATGAAGGTTCTTTTGATAAACTTGCTAAATACATAGATGAAGCGAAAGCATCTGATGAAGCTGAAATTATAGTTGGTGGCGGTTATGATAAATCTAAAGGTTATTTTATTGAGCCTACTGTAATCGTAACTACAAACCCAAAGTACGACACCATGTCTACGGAATTATTTGGACCTGTAATGACAATTTACGTTTATGATGAAGATAAATATTCTGAAACTTTAAAATTAGTTGATGAAACTAGTGAATACGCATTAACTGGTGCTATACTATCTACATGTCGCTATGCTGTTGAAGAAGCAACTAAAGCCTTACAAAACTGTGCTGGTAACTTTTACATCAACGATAAGCCAACTGGTGCTGTTGTAGGTCAGCAACCATTTGGAGGTGCTAGAGCATCTGGAACAAATGATAAAGCTGGTAGTGCTCAGAATTTATTACGTTGGGTGTCTCCTCGATTAATAAAAGAAACATTTGTAACTCCAGTAGATTACAGATATCCATTCTTAGGAGAATAATTCTAAATATCAAAAAAACTAAGTCCTTAGAAGTAAAAATTTCTAAGGACTTTTTTATAACTCTAAACGAGTTAACAAAATTTAAATTAAAACATAAAAAACCTGAGCATTATGTAATGCTCAGGTTTTTTATGTTTTATAATTCAAAGACTATTCGTATGCCTTGTCTTCATTTATATGAGCATACTGAGAATTTTTAGACGAATTATCATCACTCACAACCATGGCTACAATTCCTAAATTGTCTATATTATAATCATCTGGCACAGTAACCGTAAACGATGTTATGTATTCAGTTAGTGCTTCTGTAACTGGAATAGCATCACCTAAAACGCTAGATAATGAATTTCTTAAAACCTCGTTATGTTCAAAATCAGGAATAATATCTCCCATATTATAGAAAGGACTAGTACTATCTGCATTATAATAATTAACCTGATCGTTTATAATTTCATCTTCTAACAAATAAACTACTAATTTATCACCTGCAATTGAACCTTCTTCAAAAACCACATTAACTTGAACAGTTAGTTCACTATTTACTAATTCCGAGTTAATCGCTAAAGCCAAATTTGTATCTAAACCTGCAATACTTGTCACGTCAGAATTGACGTGAGGATTTTGCCAATTTGCGGTTCTGTTAATTTTAGCTGCAGGAAAACCTTCAACATCAAAAGCATCCTTTAAAATTTGAATTTGCTCAAAATGCATTGGATCCTCAAAACTATTTGCAGTTTCATGAATAGCGATTACAGTAATGTCATTTGTTTCTTCATGCAAAGACGTTAAAGCTGCAGAAACTCGTGGACAAAAGCCACACCATGTACCCGTATAATCTTCAACAACTATTTTTCGTTTTGGAATTATAACACTAAAACTCTCGGTATTTGTGGTAATCTCAACACCATCTTCCATGTAAACACCGTAAACTTCAAAATCACCAATTTCATCTGAAGAAAAAGAAGAACCAATTACTGCATTACCATCAACATAAAACGTTGCTAAAGAAGTAACATCTTCATCTGCTTCATTTATTATCTTAAATGGAATATCTTGATTTATTAATGATGCCTTTCTTACTAATTTATCTACATCTATCTGTGCAGTAGGTGTTGTTAACGGAACATTTTCTTCAGTTTTACTACAAGAAATAATTAAAATTGTAAATAATAGGATAAATAACTTTGGCACTTTTTTTGAAATCATAGCAATCGTATTTTTTTTCGCTAATTTAATTAATTTTTAGAACAACAATACATTTGACAAAAATTTAACTAATATTGTGTACCAATATTCCAATAATTAATTATGAAAAAACTCCTTGTATTTTTTTGCTTTGCTATATTTAGCTCTATATCTATAGCTCAAAACGACTTACCTAACGCAGATTTAACAACTTTAGAAGGCAAATCTATCACCTTAGATGATGCCACAAATGAAGATGGCATTACAATAGTTTCCCTTTGGGCAACATGGTGTGTACCTTGCATAAAAGAGTTAGATGCAATTAACGATGTTTATGAAGATTGGCAAGATGAAACTAATGTGGAATTATTAGCCGTTTCTGTAGATGATAGTAGAACGGTAAAACGAGTTAAATCTTTAGTAAACGGAAAAGACTGGGATTACACAGTTCTTTTAGACACAAATAGTGATTTAAAACGTGCTTTGAATGCCTCAAGTATACCTTTAACTATTTTGGTAAAGGACGGCAAAATCGTTTACGAACATTCTGGTTATAGTCCTGGTGCAGAATCGGAATTATATGAAAAAATCAAAGAATTATCTAACGAGTAACATCCAGTTCCCATTTATCGCTAACAATCAAATTAAAATGAAAAAATTATTCATTCTAGCTACGCTTTTTTCAAATATTTATTTCCTTAACGCTCAAGAAACTGGTAATTTTTATGGTGGCTTAGAGTCTAACTCTCAGTTGCTACAAACAGACAAAGGCATTAATTTCTTAGCTCCAGAAGATCAATTTAGAGCAAACAATTATGTTCTATTGAATTACAATCTCGGAAATTTTACTGCAGGTGTTCAATATGAATCTTATTTACCCTCTGCTCTATTAGGATACGATCCAATTTTTGACAACCAAAATGATGTTGCCACATACTACTTTAACTATAAAGATGACAAGATAGATGTTACTGGAGGCTATTTTTATGAGCAGTTTGGTAGTGGATTAATATTAAGATCTTGGGAAGACAGACAATTAGGTTTAAATAACGCCTTAAAAGGACTTAATATTAAATTAGACATAACTAAAGATTTAAGATTGAAGGGTGTTTTTGGAAAACAACGTCATGGATTTGAAGAATCTATAGGTACAATTCAAGGGTTAGATGCAGACCTAAACTTAAGTAGTGCGTTGAATATTGAATCAATAGATATTCAATTTGGCGCAAGCTACGTCGCTAGAAACCAAGACACCAATGGAAATGAAGCACTACCATCTACAGTAGGTGCATATGGTGGGCGTCTAGATTTTATTGTCGATAATTTTTACGCAGGTGTAGAAGCTATTATTAAAGATCCTGATGCTATTGCTAATGAAGGTGTACTTTCATCTAATAAACTTTATGACGGAACAGCTTTACAAGTTAATGCTGGTTATGCAAAAAAAGGCTTGGGTATCAACGCCACTTTTAGAAGATTAGAAAATTTTAGTTTTTATTCAGATCGTTTAGCTGAGGGAAATGTATTCAATCAACAGGTTGTTAACTATGTACCTGGACTCACAAAACAACAAGATTATCTTTTAACAAACATCTATGTTTACAATCCTCAACCAAGATTAATAATAGAATCGTTTGATCAAAGATCAGGTGAGGTTGGTACACAATTCGATTTGTATTACTCATTTAAAAAAGGTACAACTATAGGAGGAAAATATGGTACAAAACTAGCCGCTAATTTTTCATATTGGGGCGGACTAGATGCCGAATACAATATTGAAAATCGTTGGTATAAAGCTAAATTTATAGGAAAAGGACATCAACTATTTAGAGACATTAATCTTGAAGTTAAAAAGAAATGGTCTAAAAAATGGAGTTCTGTTTTTACCTATCAAAACGTCATAGTAGATAAAGGCGTTGTAGAAGGAGGCCCTTTAGGCAACAGTTCTATTTTAGCTAATATCGGTGTGATTGAATCTACACGCAAATTTGATAAAGGAAGAGCAATACGCCTAGTTGCGCAACATTTATGGAGCGATGATGATCGAAAAAATTGGGCAGCTAGTGTTATTGAGTATAATTTTTCTACCCGTTTTGCTATATATGCAGCAGACAACTGGAATTATGGTGGTAATAATGAAATTCATTACTATAGTCTAGGAGGAAGCTACAGCAAAGGCAATACGAGATTAGGACTAAATTACGGAAGACAACGAGGAGGACTAATTTGTATTGGTGGTGTTTGTAGATTTGTACCTGAAAATACAGGTCTAAGTGCAAACCTTACCGTCGCCTTTTAAGTTAAACCATAAAAAATGTATTTAAACGATATTTGTTTTCAAATGTCGTTTTTTTTATGCCAGAACTTTGCGTTATTTAAGCATTTGGTTATCTTGAAGCATCAATTTTAACAAAACTTTAATTAATCCTTCCAACTATGATTAAAAAAATTACCCTCGTATTTTTACTTTGCTTTTCTGCTAATCAGTTGACAACAGCGCAAACTTATTTTTCAGATGATTTCTCTTCTGGAGATTTGTCATTATGGACGCTTACAGACTCTGATGGTGACGGTGACAATTGGTCAATTGCCAATCTTGAAGCTGTGCAAGCTGAACATGCAACTTCTGCATCATGGAATTCTACCGCTGGAATTTTAACACCTGATAACTGGATGGTTTCATCTGCTATAGATCTTACAACAGCTACAGGTAATGTATTTCTTCAATGGAAAGCGTACGCACAAGATCAATCTTGGGCTAATGAAAACTATTCCGTTTATGTATCGACTGCCTCAGACATTGCTTCTTTAAGTAATTCATCAACCTCATTTAATGAGGTTATTGGTGCTACTGGAGCATATGTGGATAGAAATATAGATGTTACATCTTTCGTAGGACAAACTATCTATGTTGCTTTTAGACATCACAATGTTTCTGATCAATTTCGTATAAATATTGATGATGTTGTTGTTAGAAGTGTGAATGACGATGATGCTGAGTTAACAAGTATTAACTTACCTCGTTACGGTTTAGTAAGTACAGACTACCCATTTGAAATTACAGTAAACAATACTGGAGGTAATACCATTTCGTCATTAGACCTTTCATGGACAGACGGTTCAGTTACTAACTCTGCAGCAATTTCAACGAATATTGCAGGTGGTGCAACTGCAACAATAACTCATCCTGATATTGTAAATTATAGTACTACAGTAGAAAAGACAATTTCAGCTACAATAACATCGGTTAATGGTGGTGTAGATTCCAACCCATCTAATAATATGCAAACTGTATTTTTTAATACTATGACGCAATCTGGCACAAAAGCAGTTCTTATTGAAGAATCTACAGGGACATGGTGTGGTTGGTGCCCAAGAGGTACTGTTGGCTTAGATTATATGACTTCTACATATCCAAATAGTGTAGTTGGTATAGCGGTACACAATGGAGATCCTATGACGGTTTCTGAATACGATACAGCATTAGTAAATGTAATTGGCACAGGATGGCCAAATGCCGGTGCGGATAGAAAATTAGTAGGTATAGATCCTGGTCAAGCATCTTTACAAGCAGGATATAATACCCAAATAGCAGAAGTTGTACCTGTGGATATAACAATTGGTGCAATACAAACAGGAAGTAATTTATCAATTACCGCTAATGCAAATTTTTACACATCATTTGGTGCTGCAAATTACAGGTTAGGAGTTATTATCACAGAAGACAACGTAACTGGCACTGCTTCTGGGTATAATCAAACCAATTATTATTCTGGTGGTGGAAGTGGTGCAATGGGTGGTTATGAGAACCTACCAGAATCTGTACCTGCTGCTCAAATGGTATATAACCACGTCGGAAGAGCTTTATTAGGTGGGTTTGATGGTCAACCTAATTCTGTACCTACCGTAATAAATGGTGGAGATATAGCTTCATATACTTTTAGTTACACAATTCCTAGTACTAGTAGTGAAGCCGATTTACATATTGTCGCTGTATTAATAGACTCAAATGATGGAAGCATTGTAAGTGCAAAACAGAGTACAGTAGCACAAGCGTTGAGTATTGAAGAGGTTTCAGGAATCGATTCAATTAAATTGTATCCTAATCCTGCATCTGATAAAATCAACATTGCCTTTAGCGATGGAAATGGAAATTATAATGTAACTATTACAGATATGTTAGGAAGAACTGTAATCAAAAACAATTACGAGGGTTTATATGGAAATCAAAATATTGAGTTACCAGTGTCTCAATTAGATGCTGGACATTATATTATGAATATTAACAACGGCTCAGCCAGTTATAGTGCCAAATTTATTATAAATAAATAAATCACTTATAGCATATATAAAGGGAAGCATTTTTAGATGTTTCCCTTTTTTAATAAATAATGTATATTTGAAACTAACCGTGTATTCAATTCAATTAAAAAAAAAAAAAAAACTATGATGAAAAAACTACTTTTTATGAGCCTATTTCTAACCTCATTTGCTTCATTCGCTCAATTTGAAGTTAGAGACAAAAGTGATGACAGCTTATTAACTGATGGGCAAATTGTATCATTTTCTGAAGCTGGTTGTGCATATGCAGATCCTTGCAATTTTAAGTTTAAAGTAACTAACACCTCTAGTGAAGATTTCTACATGAGAATATTTGTTGATAATCTTACAGGTACAGATGGATCAGATTTTCAGTTATGTTTTGCTACCGTTTGCTTAAACAGCGTAGAACTTAATAGTGGATACCCAAGTACACCCGCATTAATTACTGCAGGATCAACTAATAGTATTGGTAATAATTTTTGGAATCAAAATGATAGTGCCACTACAACACCTATGAGTTGGACTTTTAGATTTCAACAATTAGATGCTAGCGGAAATAATACAGGAACACCTTTAAGCATTACTTATAATTATAATCCAACGTTGAGCGTTGACAACTCTGAGTTATCATCTTTAGAGATATACCCAACTAGTGTAAAGAACGAACTTTCAGTACAATCTAATGAAAACTTAACAGCTGATGTTTATGATTTATTAGGCAGAAATGTAAAAAACACAAATATTGCCTCTGGAGGAGATTCAATCAATTTAGCTGATTTATCTGCACAACCTTATATTATTAGATTTACTAATGAAGCAGGACAAACTATAACAAAAAAAATAATAAAAGAATAAATACTTCTTTGGTTTAGCCACATAAAAAAACCGTTTGATTAATTTCAAACGGTTTTTTATTTTAAATTTTAATACAATGATTTGGCTGTAATGTTATCTAGATAGATTCCTAGTTTATTTATATAATTAACACTACGTCCTTCTTTTAAATTCTCTTTAGCAAAGAAAATCGTTTCATCATTATGACCTATTAATTTAATAGTTAACTTATCTGTCTGTTTACTTAAAATAATAAAATTCACATTATTATCATAAGTGATGGATCCAGAGATAAAAACAACACCAGATTCTAACTTATTATTTTTAAAAATTGCCTTATTTTGTTCTTTTCCACTTTCATCATACCTAATTACTTCTCCATTAATATAATTATTATCTACAGTATATTTTAATCGTTTTACATCAGTATTTTTATAATATGCTAGGGTTTCTATTTCTTTCCCATTTTCAAATTTAGAAATACGTCTACCGTTGTCATCGTATGAAATCTTTTCAGTTAAAAATCCATTTTTGTAGGTCTCTTCAGTAGGTTTGTCATTATAACCACTATTTATTATTTTCTTACCTTCAAATGGCTGATTGTCTTTATATATTAGAGATGAAATAACCTCGCCTTCATCATCATAATAAACTGCCTCTCCATTTAAAATATCATTTTTATAGGTTTCGGTACTCTGTATTTTACCAAGATAACTATAGCTTTTAAATACACCTTCTTTTTTATCATTAACATATTGGCCTTCTTCTAATATTTGTTTTTGACCATAATCATACTTTTTGTAAGCTCCTTCCTTTACACCATTTTTTACAGTAAGTTTTACACGAGAACTTTGATCATACAATGTTCCTTCCCACGGCATTCCGTCTTTAAAAGTTGATTTTGCAAACACGTCTCCATTTTTTAAATAAGATACTGAACAGCATGCAATATCTATTTCTTCAATTAAAACAGGGTTTACTTTATCATAGTTTCTAGTTAATCCATAGTCATACTTTTTTAGCTTTATTAATTCGCCTTCCTTTTCTTCTTTTATAAGCTGAATTTCATTAGTGTCGTAAAAGAATTCATATAAAACACCGTCCATTTTAGCATAATCATAAGTGCCTATAAGTTCATCTTTATCATTATAAAATTTCCCAAGCATTTTATTGTAAGATTTAAAAGTTATGTCACTTTGTTTAGAGCCATTACTATAATAAACAATTTCTCTTACCTTTTCGTAGCTACCACCTTTATAAAAATCTGTACGCTTAAAAATCACTTTCTTCTTCTCTCCTAACAATTTTGGTCTAAATGTTGTTCTTTCTATAACATAACCGTCTTCATAAGTCTCAACACTTGAAATATCGATATCATATCCAGGAAAAAAACGTTTTCCGTTTAATGGTTTTCCATAATTATTTTTATATTCTATAAACAACGTTCCTATAACCTTGCCTTTCTTATCAAAATAAGTTTCTTTTTCTTGTGTCTTTTCGTTAAAGATTAAATCCGTTTTGGGATATAAATTAATTTCTTTCACTAATTCTCCTTCCTTATACGTTGACCTCTTGTCGCCAACTATTTCGGTTCCTGAATAAGGATAGTAATCTTTATAAGTTATTCTGGCAATTTCTTCGCCTTCTTCATTATAACTAACCTGAAGTTCTTTGGTACCATTGTTATAGGTATTAAAGGATTTTAAACTTCCATTCTCGTAGTAAAATGCGTCCTTTTGCAATTTACTTTCTTTATAGGTTCTTTCAGAAAGTATAACTCCTTCGAATTCTTCCCTGCTACTGTAAGAAAATTTAAACTCTGTTCCATTATACGGGTTTAAGTAATTGTTATCTAATGTATACGTTACACTACCTAAAGCGACTCCTTCTGTTGTAAAATAACTATTCTTAAACTCTGGTTCTTTCTCAAATTTGGTTCGTACCTGTCCGTTTCTATAGAAACTTGTTGCACCAAGATATTGACCAAACGGATAATAACTAATTTGCTTTACTCGCATAGGATGGTAATAATAAAAGACTTCTGCACCAGTTCTATAACCTTTTGTTGTCTCTTTTAACTCATCTATAAGCTCTCCTTTTTCATCATAATATTTAGAAAGAAAACGAGCACCTTTCTTAACTCTATAAGTTTCATATCGTATACCTTCTATGTCTCCATCGTATACAATATCTACTATAGTATCATTTTCAATTTTGGAATAAAAACTATTTCGTCCGCGACCTCTATTAGTTGCGCCTTCAATAAAATAGCCATCCTTGTAAATCGCTATTAATTTCTTTTTATTAAGGTAGGATACAAACTCTCCATTTAATCGATTATTATCATAATGTCCACTTTGATATACTGAACCATCTTCATTATACCAAGTTACTTTTCCTTGAAACAATGCCTTATCTTCATTTACAGAAAGCGCACTCATTTGAAGCTGTCCTGAAATATAATAGTCTTCTATTCTAAATAAATCGCCTTCCTTTTTTACTGGTGTTCTATAAAAAGCAGCACTGTCTTTTACCGTTTCCTTCCAGTCAATATTATAATAAATGGTGTCTTGTTGAGCATTTATTTTTAGTACAGAGGACAATACTATTAGTAGTAATATTACTTTATTTTTCATTTAAGTTGTTTTATATTTCGATGCAAATTACATGCTATCTAATAATTCTTTTTTCTTTGCTAAAAATTCTTCTTCAGAGATTAATTCATCTTCAAATAAGGATTTTAAATCCTTTAGTTTAGACCTGATATCATTAACTTCTGGTTCCTTCTTTTCGTTTGAAGCATTTGCTTGCATGGCATTACCCATGTTCATACCAGCAAACATGCCCATACTTGTGCCAGCCATACCTTCGTTTTTAGCCATATCTCGCATAGCTTTTAGTTTTTGAAGTTCTGCGTAGTCTACACCTGCAATATTTGCGGCTTTTACCTCAGCTTGCATGTTACTAATCTCATCAATCCTCTCGTTGGTATCTTTATCAAAGGAGGTACCTTCTATTCTAAAATCTAATAATTGAAAGCCTAATTCTTCAAAAATTTGTACAGTTCGCTCTTGAGTTTCTCTCGCTATGTTTTCAATATTACTATCAATTTCTGCGTAAGAAAATTTAGCGTTTGCTAAATAATTAGAAATCGGTTGTGTAATTCTACTTAAGAATATTTCTTGCAATTCATCAACATAATAGTTGGATTGACCAGCCAATACATTGATAAAAAAGTTTTTAGGTTCCGTAATTTTCAATGAATAATTTCCATAGCCCCTTAAGTGTACTGGGAAAGCATATACAGGATCATTATAAGTAATTGGAATACGTGTTCCCCAACGAATGTTTAGCATATCTGCTTTTCTGTAAAACCAAATTCCTGTTTTGTGCTCACTTTCAAAAGCATTCATTAATTTTTTAATAGTGGTAATAAAAGGTTTATTATCTGTTTTGAGATCATAAATACCAGCTTCATCAAAAACACCTTCTATTTTACCTTCATATGTAAATACACAGCCTTGCCCTTCTTGCAAAATAAGTTTAGATGCATTTTTTAACTCGTCGCCTCTATCAGTAAATTTGTAAAACAGTTGATATTGCTGAGGACTTTCCCACTGAATTACTGAACGCATTTGATTTAAAATACCCATAATTTTCGTTTTTTAGAAATCTATATCTTCTGCTAAATCTACACCATCTGATTTAAAATTCCCTTTCCAGTAATTTTGCCATTTATCTGAAATTGCTGATGTTTCTCTATAATTGGCTTCATATTCTGCACTTTCATGATTAACGTAATTATGAAACCACGTACTGTAATGCATACTTATACTGCTCCAATCATGCAAATTAAAATTGTATTGTTCTAAAATAGCAGCAGCATCCATACCTTGTTCTGAAGCTACCGATTGATGCCAAAATATTTTCTGAAATGCATCGTAATCTGGTACTTGTTCTAAAAGTGTATCTAAACTATTTCCACCAGATACTTCTGAAAACTTCCCAACTTTAGGGTTTGTAAAAAAACCAGCATAGGTCGTTGCTAAGGTCATATCTTCTGCCATAATATCGCCTAGTTTTCCTCCCCAAGCTTCGTTAGTTTGCTGCCATACTGGTAATTCTAAGCCTAAGATTTTACACACCTCATCTTCTTGCATGCCTTGTGCTATGTTTCCACAAGCTGCTCCCCAATCTTCAAAAGAAACTCCGTTTATTTTTTCCATAATTTTAAGTTTTAAGTCGTTTGTATTTTTTTATAATTTTCGAATTCTTTTTGTTTACGTTTTATATCGTCATCATAACGATTTTGTAATTCTGAATTTAGAGTTATTCGTGCCTTAAAAAAACTATTCCAATATTCTGAATGTGCTTTTTCATAAGTTTCCCAATACGATTCAGGTGCTTGCCCACGATGAAGTCTAATGGCTTCAATAGCCGCTTCCATGACATCAAATTCTGTCTGAGTTTTTACTTTTGCAATATTGTCTACAATTCCCCAACCTACTTTTAAAAACTTGGCTTCTGGTGCAATTGTATTTACTGTATTGCAAAAACTACAAGTTATGTATTGTGCTCTAAACAGATCGTTCCTAATTTGTATCTCTGCATCACACTGCGTACAATTGTGTTTTTTATCTGCAATTTTAATAGCATGGTCGTAAAATAACTGTGAGAGTTCGCCTTCTAATTGACGTTCAAACCGTTGTAAATTCTCCTCGAGTTTATCGCTTAAAATTGAACCTTTTGTATATTCATCTGACGCGAAATCGCCAATTAATTCCATTTGAGGTTCTACCTTTTCATCCCAAACCTCATCTATCTTATCGGTTAACTGTCTAATTTGCGCTTTCATGCCTTGCCAACCACGCATTGTAGTCTCAAAGTCGTAATCTGATTCTGCTAATTGATTGACGCTAGCTTCTTTGGCATGGTTTAAAGAATCCGTAAACCTACTTTCAATTTTTAGTAAAAAAGCATCCCATTTATTAATTAACTCTTGTTTTTTGTCCATTTTAATTATCAGATTTTATAACCGTCCCAATGTCCATAAAAGAGGTTTTACAATAACTACATATTGTTAAATCTGATTTTTTTGGCCTAGGTGCACCACAAGTATCGCAATCTCTTGTACTAACAGTAGTTTCATTGTGAGCTTCTGTATTATACATAGAGTTTTTGCTCTGTGCTGCGTTACTTGTAATTTTTTTAAATGGGTTAGACATATTTGTGTCGGTTTATTACGATGTAAAATTCTATAAATTCTTAATAACAAATTACCCTGTTTTCAGGGTTTTTAAATTACTGAAAACGACCAACACCCAAATTAAAGCATATTTTAAGACTTAAACTTTAGTGGTAAGTGAATCACTTTTTTAGTTTCGAAAAATGGTTCTTCAAAATAATCTGATAGTAAAAAAGCTTTTACGGTTTTGTATTGTTTTAGTTCTTCTGTAAGGTCTCCTCCTTTTAAGTAGAGTATGCCGTTTTTTAATTCGTTCTTATGCGTTTTTGCAATTTTTCCTTTTACCCAAGGGGTAAATTCCGGCATTGTAGTAACGGCTCTACTTACAATGAAATCGAATTTTTCATCAATGGCTTCTACCCTACTATGTGTTGTTTTTACGTTGGTAAGTTCTATGGCTTCTGAGACAGCATTTATAACTTTTAGCTTTTTATTGATACTATCTACCAAGTGAAATTGACATTCTGGAAATAGAATGGCTAATGGTACACCAGGAAATCCTCCTCCTGTACCAACATCTAAAATTGATGAACCATCTGCAAAACTCATAACCTTAGCAATTCCTAAGGAATGTAAGACGTGTCTTAGATAGAGTTCCTCAATATCTTTACGTGAAATTACATTGATTTTGCTATTCCAATCCATGTATAAAGCTTCAAGAGCTGTAAATTGTTCAATTTGCTTTTCTGTTAGATTTGGGAAGTATTTGAGGATCAATTCCATTTGAAATATTTTTTCCAAAAATACTTAAATTTAATCTGTATAAATTATGTTAAATCGATAAGGTTGCTTTTTATTTATTAACTATCTTTGCTGCGTTATAATGATTTTAAATCCCTTACGTTATAACTTAAATAAATTTGACTAATGGCACAACAAACTGTAAAATTCTCTAGAACAGACTCTGCTAAATTCTTTAGAACACTTAATAAACGTGTAAACAATTACTTCAAAGAAAATAACATAAAAAAAACAGGTAATTGGAAACTTTATATTAAAGCAATTGTAATGTTTACGTTGTTACTAGGACCTTTAGTGGTTTTATTAACCGTTAACGACTTACCTGGATGGCTTCAAATTATATCTATGATGGTTATAGGTATTGGTATGGCTGGTGTTGGTATGAACGTAATGCACGATGCTAACCACGGTTCATTTTCTAGTAAAAAATGGGTAAATAAATTAATGGGAAGTAGCATTCACATTTTAGCTGGTAATGATTATAACTGGAAAGTACAACATAACGTTTTACACCATACATATACAAATATTCAAGGACACGATGAAGATATTGATGCTGGTAGAATTATCCGTTTTTCTAAACATGCGAAATGGTTAAAAATTCATAAATACCAAAAATATTATGCTTTTTTACTTTATGGTTTACTAACTGTAAACTGGGCAATTACAACCGATTTTAAGCAAACTTACCAATATTTAAAGAGAAAATTATCTTATGGCGATTTTCCTAATCCGGCTACACAGTGGACCAAGTTAATTATTGGCAAAATATTATACTACACTATTTGGGTTGTTTTACCATTAGCTCTAGGTTATGCTTGGTGGGAAGTTTTAATAGGCTTTTTAATTATGCATTACACAGCTGGAATGATTTTAAGTGTTGTTTTTCAGTTAGCACACGTGATGCCAAATACTGAAATGCCATTGCCTGATGAAAATGGAAATATGAAAAACACTTGGGCTATTCACCAATTATTTACGACCTCGAACTTTTCGCCAAAAAGTTGGATTGTTGAGTTCTATACAGGTGGATTAAACAGACAAGTTGAACATCACTTATTCTCTAATATTAGCCATGTGCATTATAAACATATTGCAAAAATAGTTAGAGAAACTGCTCACGAATTTAGCTTACCATATAACGAATATAAGACAATGTGGAGAGCTGTTGCAGAACACTACCAACAATTGAAACAATTAGGACAAAAGCCAACTATGGCTTAATATATTTCGCATTACAAAAACTAACACAACCACATGAATCAATTATCGGATAGAATTAACAACCTAGCCACATCAGCAACGCTTGCTATGGCAGCAAAAGCTAGAGAACTAAGAGCTGAAGGAAAAGATATAATAGGATTAAGTTTAGGTGAGCCAGACTTTGATACACCAGATTTTATAAAAGAAGCTGCTATTGAAGCCGTTAACCAAAACTATAACAGCTATACTCCAGTAGATGGTTATGTAGATTTAAAAAATGCAATTATCACAAAATTTAAACGTGATAATAATCTAACTTATACTTTACCGCAAATTGTAGTATCTACAGGAGCAAAACAAGCCTTATACAATATTGCATCTGTGATGCTAAATGAGGGCGATGAAGTAATTTTACCTTGTCCGTATTGGGTTAGCTACAGTGACATAATTAAATTAAATGATGGTGTACCTGTTGAAGTAAAAACATCTATTGAGAACGATTTTAAAATGACAGCTGCTCAACTTGAAGCTGCTATTACACCAAAAACTAAAATGATTTGGTACAGTTCTCCTTGTAACCCAAGTGGTTCTGTTTACAGTAAGGAAGAATTAAGAGCATTAGCAGATGTTTTACAAAAGCACCCTAATATATATGTTGTTTCTGATGAAATCTATGAACATATCAATTTTAAAGGTGGTCATTTTAGTATGGCTGAATTTGATGATATGTACGACAGAACTGTGACAATAAACGGTGTATCTAAAGCTTTCGCTATGACAGGTTGGAGAATTGGTTACATTGGCGCACCAGATTGGATTGCTAGAGCATGTAATAAAATTCAAGGTCAGGTAACCAGTGGAGCCAACTGTATTGCACAACGTGCTGTTATTACTGCATTAGAAGCTCCAGCTTCTTGTGTAAAATATATGGTAGATGAATTTAAAGTAAGAAGAAAATTAATTTTAGATCTTCTCGGTGAAATAGAAGGTTTTAAATCTAATGAGCCAGAAGGTGCTTTTTATGTATTCCCTAATATTTCTGCCTATTTCGGAAAAACGATTAAAGGAAAGGAGATAAATAATGCTTCTGATTTTTCTTTGTTTTTGTTAGAAGAAGCCTTAGTAGCAACCGTAACTGGTGAAGCTTTTGGAAATCCGGATTGTATTAGAATTTCTTATGCCGCATCTCAAGATGAAATTAAAGAAGCTATAAAACGTATAAAGACTGCTTTGAGTTAAAACATACACTTTATTAAAATAAAAAGACCTTTCTATATTTAGAAAGGTCTTTTTATTTGATGATTGCCCACACAAAAAAAGATAGAATAATAAAAGTAATAATTCCGACTTTTAGCCATAATATTCGGTTATCCCTTTTTACCTTTTTCTCAATAGACTTTAACAACTCTGGTGTAGCTTCTTGAAAATCATATTCTGGTTTTTCTGAAAAGATAGTTCGACTATATCCTTTTTTAAACTTTTTCCTTTTAGAACGCATATTATCATTGTTCTTTAAAGTCGTTATCATAGTCTGTACAACACCAAAACTCATAAGTCTTAATTTTTAACGATTAATAAGTAATCAGTTCAATAATTCCTTCGGTAGAATACAAAAAGATGCATAAAAGTAAAATGAATAAAATAGCCGTAAGCAAAATCACTTTTAAGGTTCTAATTTTATGCTCTTCTTTTAAACGCTTACTTAAATCCTTTAGTTGTTTGGTTGATGCTGTAGGTAAGTTATATTCTGTTTTACTATTTGGGTTATAGCCACCAAGTGTATTTCTCAACTTATCTCGTTTAGAAAGTAAGTTAAGGTTATTCTTAACACTAACATTCATTGCTCCTGTAGACATAATTTCTATAATTTAAATAGTTAGTAAAAAATTGAAATGATAACAAACCATTTTAAAATAGGTCTCTAATAACATAAAAGGCACAAATTAATGTGCCAGTTGAAAGTTCTATATATTGTAGTAATGCTATCTAAAACATAGCTATTAATACCATAGCAAATACAGTTAACTTTAAAATTGCTCCTGTATGGTTTACCATTCTAAATTGAGAAGACTTAATACGTTGTCTTATCCCAAATATTGATTTCTTCGTTGACTTTCTATAATTCTCTTTAACAATTGATTTGTAACGAGAGTTTAATAAGCCATTTGCTGTAAAGTTAGATACCGCAATGGGTTCTGGTACTGATTCTAATGTTGTGTTTAATACTAATTCCATGATTGATGATTTTAATTGGTTATACAAGTAAGACGCTCAATCAAATAAAATGTTACACATTGCATATCAGTACTTAACAAAATAACAGCAATAAAAAACTTGAAACTATTAGTGAGAATATAGGCTAGGTAAATTTAAAAAAAAATAAAAAAAATTTGAAAATTTATCTATTTCTCCAAAAGAAAGGCGTCAATAAAATTAAAACAGTAAACAATTCTAATCTTCCAATAAGCATTAAAAACGAAGCCCACCATTTTCCTAAAGGTGGTAATGCGGCATAATTATTTACAGGTCCAAAATCACCTAAGGCTGGTCCAACATTTCCTAAACTTGATGCAGAAAGACCTATGGCAGATTCAAAATCCATTTGAAACATAGAGAATACTAAAGCACCAACTATAAAAGACAACATATACAGTATGAAGAATCCAAGTACATTAAATACAATATCTTTTGATACAGATTTTCCGTTATATCTAACAGGGACAATAGCATTAGGATGCAAAGCGCGTTTAAATTCTAAAAAACTATTCTTAATTAAAATTAATTGACGCATTACCTTTACACCACCTGAGGTACTACCTGCTGAACCTCCTAAAAACATTAAGCCAAAGAAGAAAACAGTTAAAAATGGCGTCCACAGTGTATAATCTGCAGTGACAAATCCTGTTGTTGTAATAACACTTAATACCTGAAATAACCCATGCCTAAAAGCACTCTCTCCTTCTCCTAACACCATTGGATGATCAATTGAAGATATGGATACATCTGCCCTAAAGTATATCAATATAGCCGCAACAAATGTAAATACTGCTATAAATCTAAAGTAGAGTTTAAACTCCTCATCCTTTATTATTTTAGCTACCTTTCCTTTAAACAAGTAATAACTAAGCACAAAATTAGTTCCTGCTAAAAACATAAAGAATATAATAATATATTGAATAGCTGGATTATCATTCCAGTGTGCTACGCTTGCATTTTTTGTTGAAAATCCACCTGTAGACAATGTACTTAAGGCATGATTAATAGCATCAAAAAACGACATTCCTGCTACTTGTAACAATATTGTTTCTGCTGCAGTGTAGCCAAAATAAATTAACCATAATCGCTTTGCTGTATCTGTAATTCTCGGATGCAATTTATCACCACCTGGTCCAGGAGCTTCTGCAGCAAATAGCTGCATACCACCAACACCTAATAATGGCAATATGGCAATGGCAAGAACAATAATTCCCATACCACCAATCCAATGCGTAATACTTCTCCAGAATAAAACACCTTTTGGTACAGCTTCAATATCATTTAAAATACTGGCACCTGTTGTAGAATAACCAGACATGGTTTCAAAGAAAGCATCAGTAAATGAGGGAATGGCTTCTGTAACTAGATATGGCAATGTACCAGATAAAGACATTACAATCCACCCAAAGGCTACTACTATATATCCTTCTCGCTTATTCATTTCTTTGCGATGGTCCTTTGTTCTATACATTACCAAAGTACCAATGCCAAGTGTTGCGAGACCCGCTAAAAATAAATCAAGAGTAACACCATCATTATAAATAAGACTTATTAAAGTAGATATCAACATAAACCCACCATTAAATAATAGTAGGAGTCCAAAAAAATGAAAGATTATTTTATAATTGAGCTTTATACGAGACATTCTATAATCAATTATGTGAAAAAAGTTTCAACTTCAGAAATTGAACGTGGCAAACAACATACGACAACTCTATCACCAGCTTCAATTCTAAAACTTCCTAAAGGAATTAAACCTTTTCCATCTCTAATAACACCTCCAAAAATTGCTGACCTAGGAAATTTTAAATCCTTAATCTGCTTATTAGTGATTTTACAATCTGGTTTTACAACAAACTCTAGCAGTTCTGCATTCATATTTGTAAGTTTAGTCATTGCTACAACTTCACCTTTTCTTATATATCTAAATATATTATTCGCAGCCAGCAACTTTTTATTAATCAATGTATCAATTCCTATGGATTGAGATAATTGATAATAATCCATATTTTCAACTAAAGCAATTGTCTTTTTTACACCTTTTGATTTGGCAAGTAGACAAGACATAATATTAGTTTCTGAATTACCTGTTACGGCAATAAAAGCATCCATATCAGAAATATTTTCTTCATCTAATATCTCAACGTTTCTTCCATCACCACAAATAACTAATGCATTTGGTAAATCTTCAGCTAATTCTTCTGCAACACCTCTTTTACTCTCAACTACCTTAACATTAAATTTACTCGCACAAAGATCTTTAGCGGTTTTATAGCCAATTTGACTTCCACCAAGAATCATAATATCCTTTATCTCAACTTTTACTTTACCAGATAACTCAAATAATTCTTCATCACCACCTTTGCTAGTCATAAAAACTACTTTATCACCTTCCTTAAATATGGTATCGCCTCTTGGGATTATGGTATATTGAGTTCCCAAGCGCTGAATTGCAATTGGGATAAAGTGAAGTTCAGAATATAATTCCGCTGCTTGTTTTACCGTTTTATCAACAAAAGTTGCCGTTCTAGAAATACGCAAACCTAACATAGTTAATGCGCCATCCTCAAACTCATAAGTATCATTAAATCCATATTGATTTAACAATAACTCAATTTCTGAAGCAGCTAAAGATTCTGGAGAAATTAATTCATCAATTCCAATATTTGAGAACCCTACAGTTTCCTTATGCTCTATAAATTCTGTATTAGATATACGCGCTATAGTTCTTTTAGCACCTAATTGCTTCGCTAATACACAAGCCGTTATATTTGTAGTTTCGGATGATGTTACTGCAATAAATAAAGCAGAAGTTTCAATACGCGCATCTCTTAATACCTCTATTGAGGTTGCATCACCTTTTATAGTTCTAATATCCAAATGATTCCCTGCATATCCTAAACTATCCTTTTTAGTATCAATTAAAGTGATTTCTTGAGACTCGTAAGAAAGAAGTTTCGCCAAATGAAATCCTACTTCACCTGCACCTGCGATAATTATTTTCATTGTAACTTGTTGAAATAAACATGCAAATATACTTATAAGTTATAAGTTAATGCGTGCCGTTAGTATTTATTGTTGTGACCACAGACAACTTAAAGAACTTACTTATTGTTATTTTTAATTCTGAAAAGTTAAAAATTCCTGTTTCTGAACGGAGAAGAGAAGTTTATAACGTATGCCTATTTGTTCGTCAAAGTATTTTTTTTCATTTCTTTATAAAACATTCAAGTGAAAAAAATCACGTATTTTTGCCAAAAATTTTTATGGCCGAAAAGATTAATCCATACAAGGACAGTGACCAATCTAAAAAGATTCAGGTTACTAAAATGTTCGATACTATCTCTAAAGAATATGATGGTTTAAACCGAGTAATTTCATTTGGTATAGATGTCAAATGGAGAAAAAAGGTTGTAGACCTCGTTGCTAAAAACAACCCTGAAAATATTTTGGATATTGCTACCGGAACAGGGGATTTAGCAATTAACCTTGCCATTACAAATGCAAAAGAAATTGTTGGTTTAGATATCAGCGATGGCATGCTAGAAGTTGGACGGCAGAAAATTAAGGATAAAAACCTAGACAATACTATTTCTATGGTTATTGGTGATTCTGAAGATTTACCTTTTGAAGACAATACATTTGATGCCATAACCGTATCTTTTGGTGTTAGAAATTTTGAAAATTTAGAAAAAGGCCTTGCAGAAATATTACGAGTATTAAAACCTGAAGGTATTTTTGTTATTCTTGAAACTTCTGTACCCACTAACCCAATCTATAAATTTGGTTATAAAGCCTACTCTAAACTTATTTTGCCAACCATAGGAAAGCTGTTTTCTAAAGACCGAGTTGCTTATAAATATTTAAGCGAATCTGCTTCTGTTTTTCCATACGGTAAAGCTTTAAACAATATTTTGACTAAAATTGGGTTTACTAATGTGAAACATCAACCCCAAACTATGGGAGTTGCTACCATTTATTCAGCATCTAAAGCATAATATGAAACGCATAGTACTCATCTTAATAATTTTATTCGTCTTTCAGGATTTGTCCGCACAAATGTTCACAAAAGAGCGTGTTACTAACAGTGTAGATAATATTGATAAAAAGTTTTTAACTTGGGGTTATTTCATTGGCTTCAATCAATATGACTTTAATTTTGATTACAACCAAAACTTAGAAGACATACAAGTTGAAACCGCTGGAGGTTTTCATTTAGGACTTATTGGAGATATGCGAATTAATGATTATTTGAATTTAAGATTAGAGCCAGGCGTATTTTTCACGACGAGAACACTTCAATACGACGAAAGTTACTTTAATGGTGTAGAATTTAATGATTCTGATTTGTTCCGAGAAGTAAAATCTACTTATGTTCATATTCCATTATTGCTAAAGGTTTCCACAAAGCGTATTAATAACTTTAAACCTTTTGTTATTGGTGGTATTTCTACGGCGTTAAATTTATCGAGTAATCAAGATAATCCTAATGATAATAGCTCTGGTGAATTTAGAATGATTAAAAACTCTTATTTTTATGAAATTGGTTTTGGTATAGATTTATATTTGCTTTATTTTAAATTCACACCTTCCATTCGTGGTATTTTTGCAATTAATGATGAAAACATTAGAGATGCAGACCCAAATAGTCCTTGGACAGGTAATATTTCAAAAATGCAAACTAGAGGACTTTTTATTAATTTAACTTTTCAATAGTTCTACGTTTAAATTCGCTAAGAACAATCGCAGTTGCATTAGCTACATTAAGACTTTCCGTAGCTTTATTTTTTCCAAATTGAGGAATAGTTAATTTTCTTTCTATTGTTGCTTTTACAGCTTCTGAAATACCATTAGCTTCATTACCTAAAACGATTATGCCTTGTTGTTCTAAAATGGACGTATATATATTGTCGCCTTCAAGCAAAGTCCCATAAACAGGCAAGTTAGACGATTCAATATAGTTTTCTAAATCTACGTACTGAACATTGACACGAGTTAGAGAACCCATTGTGGCCTGCACTACTTTATTATTAAAACAATCTACAGTATTAAAACTACAGACCAAATCTGTTATGCCATACCAATCGCAAAGTCTAATTATGGTACCTAAATTACCAGGATCTCGCACATCATCTAATGCTATAACTAAACCACCTGCCGTAGACTGATTTTGTTTTGGAATTTCAAAAATTGCTAAAGCTGTATTAGGATTTTTTAATACTGATATTTTTTTTAATTCAGCTTCAGTAATCTCAATAACTAAAGGTTGTGGTGCTTCAAAAATAGATTTAGTCGTATAGAGGCTTTTCAGTTTAAAATCTGAATTTAAAAACTCTGAAATCCCTTTAATTCCTTCAACTATAAACAAACCATTTTGCTGTCTGTTTTTTTTTAAGCTTAAACTTTTAATTAACTTTATTTGATTCTTTGATAACATTAAAATGTCTTTACATTTGTTTAACGGAACGTCTTGTTTACAAAGTAAAACTATTTTTTGGTATTATTTTGTTCAAATTAAAAGTGATAAACTATTTCTACACAGTAAATGGTATTATTTTTGTTTTGTTAGTACCATTATAAAAATCCTTAGAATTAGAGCTTGCAACAAAGAATTTCAATATTAAAAATTATTAATAAATCAATAGCGCAGTATTTACTGGTTGTTTTTTGCTTGTCACTTCTTTTTTCTTGTAATGTGGTAAAACGTGTTAAAGAAGGTGATCATCTTATTACAGACAATACCATTGTAGAAGATGGTAATACTGTAATGACAGAGCGTATTAATAATATAGTGATTCAGAAAACAAATTCTGGAATGCGTAAATTCTTTGGTTTCCCTTTAAAATTACATATATATAATCTGGCTAGACCAAATATAGATTCTATTTTAGAAGCTAATATTTTAAGTGACTCGCTAAAAGTTAAACGCAATATTTCTTTACTTTCTAAAAAGCAGTTTGATAAGTTTATAGACTTCAGAAAAAACTTTAATTCTTGGCTTAAAAGAACTGGTGAAGCGCCTGTAATATATGATGAAGACAAAACCATAAAGACAGCGAACAACCTAAGAAAATATTACTATAGTAAAGGCTGGTTTAATAACGAAGTAACTTTTGAAGCGGCAAAAGACAGTAACAAATTAGCCAAAGTAACATACAATGTAGTAAAACATAAACCCTACATTTTAGACTCTTTAAACCCTATAATTAGTAGTCCTGCTATTGATAGCATTTACCCTCAAATTGCCAAAAACACCTTATTAAAAAAAGGCGAACAATATGATTCTCAAAATTTTGAAAACGAACGCGAACGAATAAATACGTTATTAAGAAATTCTGGTTTTTATTACTTTGGCCAAGACTATATTAGATTTGAAATAGACACTATTAAAACCAATCACAAAGTACAGACTGAGCTAAGAATTGCTAACAGAATAATTAGAGGCAGTGATTCTATAACCGTTACGCCGTTTAAAGTTTATAAAATAAGAGAAGTAAATGTCTTTACCGATAGTAATTTTAATAATAGGTTTAAAGCCATTACAGATACCGTAAACTACAAAAACTATAACTTATACAGTAAAGAAAAACTTAGATTTAGAGCGAAAGCCTTAACTGATGCTATTTTTATTAATAAAGGCGATATTTACAGCGATTTAGCCAGAAGCAGAACCCAACGATATCTCAATGATCTACAAATGTTTAGGTATCCAGATATTGAATATATTGAAAACGAAGAGGACTCCACACTTACCGCCAACATTAGACTAGAGCCTAAAAAGAAATACAGTTTAAGTTTTGATCCAGAAATTAATACGAGTAATATCCAAACCATAGGTTTTTCTTTTGGTACAGGTCTAAAGATTAGAAATGTATTTAGAGGTGCTGAAACTTTAGATATCTCAGGTATTGCAGCCATTGGTGCTTCTAAAAGCAGAAATGATCCTGAAGCCGCTTTTTTTGATATTAATGAGTTTGGTGGAAATATAAGATTAACGATTCCTAGAATTTTTAGTCCTTTTAATACCAATAAAATTATACCAAAATACATGTCGCCTAGTACAAGTATTAATTTGTCTGCTACGAGTCAGCAAAATATTGGGTTAGATAAACAATCGCTTTCTGGTATATTTAGTTACAACTGGTTTCCATCTAAAACGGTAACTAATAATCTCGATTTATTTAACGTAAACTTTGTAAAAAATCTTAATACTAGTAATTATTTTGGTGTTTACACCAATTCTTATTCTAGCTTAAACTCTATTGCTGAAGATATCGGCTACATAGCAGATGGCGAAGAACTATATGATGACACGTTATCTGCGCCTTACTCGCCTGCAGATGCATTTATTGACGATGTTATAAATAACAATACAAGTCTAACCTCTAGCGATGATGATTACTCAACTGTACAAAATATAGAAGAACGTAAAGAACGACTTACGGAAGACAACCTTATTTTTTCTAGCAGTTTTGATTATAAAAAAGACAACCGAAAAAACATTTTTGATAATGATTTTTCCATTTTTAAATGGCGAGTAGAATCAGCTGGTGTTTTATTATCTGCTATTTCAGACTTATCAAGCGTTTCTAAAAACGAAGCTGGTAATTATGAAATATTTGATGTGGCCTTTTCTCAATATATCAAAACGGAAATAGATTATATAAAATATATAGATTTAGGAAGACAGAACGTTTTGGCATTTAGATCTTATGCAGGCATAGCTATACCTTACGGCAATTCTAACAGTGTTCCTTTTGCAGAAAGTTTCTTTGCTGGTGGACCAAACGACAACAGAGCTTGGTCTGCTTATAATTTAGGACCAGGCAGCTCTAATTCTACAAATGAATTTAATGAGGCGAATTTTAAATTACATTTAAGCGCAGAACAACGTTTCAATATATTTGGTCAATGGCATGGTGCCATTTTTGTTGATGCTGGTAATATTTGGAATGTTTTAGATAATGTAACAGATGAAGGAGCAACTTTCACAGACTTCTCATCTCTTAAAGATATCGCTGTCGGTTCTGGTTTTGGTATTAGATATGATTTTGATTTCTTTGTTTTACGATTTGATACCGGATTTAAAACCTATGATCCTTCTCAGGAAAGTAGTAATCGTTGGTTTAGAAATTACAATTTTACCAATGCCGTTTATAATATTGGTATCAACTACCCTTTTTAAAATTCATATTAATTTTAAGCTCCTCTGCTCAAAACCATCTTATTTTGCATTTCTTTAAATACAAGAATTTGAAGAAATTAAAATCTGTTTTATCTAAATAATATGAGATTCGAACTACATCGTTTTCGGTATTTTATACTACTTCAATCTATTAAAACTCTTAAAAATTGCGTATTTTTGAGTACTAAATTTTCAATTCAATAATTATGAGTCATAATATTAAACCTGGCGTTGCTACAGGTAAAGAAGTTCAGAATATTTTTAACTATGCAAAAAAGAAAGGTTTTGCCTTACCTGCAGTAAATGTTATAGGATCTAATACTATAAATGGTGTTTTAGAAACAGCAAAATCTTTAAACGCACCTGTTATCATTCAATTTTCGAATGGTGGAGCGCAGTTTAACGCTGGAAAAGGTTTAGGAAACGAAGGACAAATTGGAGCTATAAATGGTGCAATTGCAGGAGCAAAACATGTTCACCAAATGGCAGAAGCCTATGGTGTACCTGTAATTTTACATACAGATCACTGTGCTAAAAAATTATTACCATGGATTGATGGTTTATTAGATGCTAGTGAACAGCATTTTAAAGAAACAGGGAAACCGCTTTATAGTTCTCATATGATTGATTTATCTGAAGAGCCAATTGAAGAAAATATCGAAATCTGTAAAAAATACCTTGAGCGTATGAGCAAAATGGGCATGACTTTAGAGATTGAATTAGGTATCACAGGTGGTGAAGAAGACGGAGTTGATAACAGCGATGTTGATGCTTCAAAATTATATACACAACCAGAAGAAGTAGCTTATGCCTACGAAGAATTAAGTAAAGTAAGTGACCAATTTACAATTGCTGCGGCATTTGGTAACGTGCATGGTGTATACAGACCTGGAAATGTAAAATTAACTCCAAAAATTTTAAAGAATTCTCAAGATTTCATTACTGAAAAATATGGTGTTGAGCACAATCATATTGATTTTGTTTTTCATGGTGGATCAGGATCTACTGTTGAAGAAATTAGAGAAGGAATTAGCTATGGTGTTATTAAGATGAACATTGATACAGATATGCAATATGCCTTTTTGAGCGGTGTTAGAGATTATGTACAAGATAAAAAAGACTACTTACAAACTCAAATAGGTAATCCAGATGGCGATGATGTGCCTAACAAAAAATATTACGATCCTCGTGTTTGGTTACGTAAAGGTGAAGATGCTTTTGTTGAAAGACTTAAAAAAGCATTCGAAGATTTAAATAACGTAGATACTTTATAGAGAGCATCTTAAAATATTTAAAACCCGTTAAGACTTATTATCAGAGTTTTAATGGGTTTTTGTTTGCATATAAAATTCAAAATTCGAGATACTTTGTGCATTTTTTGAGTTATATTTAATAAAATAGTAATTTTGTACGCTTTATTATTACAAACAATAACTAACTAAACAAACTAGATTATTCGTTTTTTCAACCAATAATCATAAACCTATCTCACGGATAAACGAGGGATTAAAATCGTAACCTAAATATGGCTTGGTTTAAAAGAAAAGAAAAAGGTATTCATACCTCAACAGAAGAAAAAAAAGATACTCCTAAAGGTCTTTGGTATAAATCTCCAACCGGAAAAATAATTGATACTAAAGAACTTGAACAAAATTTTTATGTAAGTCCAGAAGATGGGTATCACGTAAGAATTGGTAGCAACGAGTACTTTCAAATTTTATTTGATGATAATAAATATAAAGAGTTAGACCCAGATTTAACTTCTAAAGATCCACTGAAGTTTGTTGACACAAAAAAATATCCTGATAGGTTAAAAGCAGCACAAGCTAAAACAAACCTAAAGGATGCTGTACGCACAGCTGTTGGTAAATCTAACGGCAAGGATTTGGTTATAGCTTGTATGGACTTTAGTTTTATTGGTGGTTCTATGGGTAGTGTTGTTGGCGAAAAAATAGCCAGAGCAGCAGAATACGCCTACAAGAAGAAGACGCCTTTTATGATTATCAGTAAGTCTGGTGGTGCACGCATGATGGAAGCCGCATTATCGTTAATGCAATTAGCAAAAACTTCTGTTAAATTAGCTCAATTGGCAGATGCAGGTATTCCATATATATCGTTATGTACTGATCCAACAACTGGAGGTACAACAGCATCATTTGCGATGTTGGGTGATATTAATATTGCTGAACCGGGAGCATTAATTGGTTTTGCTGGCCCTAGAATTGTACGAGATACAACAGGTAAAGAATTGCCAGAAGGGTTTCAAACTTCAGAATTCTTATTAGAACATGGATTTTTAGATTTCATTACGCATCGAAAAGATTTAAAAAACAAAATAAATTTATACATTGACCTAATTACAAATCAACCTGTAAGAGCATAAATTTTAAATTTTATTCGTACACAACTATATAAAGGAGATGGAAAACATCTCCTTTTTTTTATTGATATTACGTCAAACAATTATTACTTATTAGTTTATTACTGTAATGCTCTTAAAAAACTAAAATCGTAATGTAAAATTACGTGAGATGTACTTAGAAAAAGATATGTGTATCCCTCTTACGTAAACCAATTGTTATAGATCACTTCTTTAACATCTTTTTATTCTGGATGAATTAATCTTAAGAATTTTAATTCATAATTTATCTCATAGCTATATTATATAAAAAAGGCAAACAAACAAAACACATAATAAACTGCATGTCAGTATTTTAAAAAAAAAATCATATATTGCGCACTAACCAAGTTTACTTTTAACCAAAACAAAAAGAAACTAAAAAAACCTTAAAAATGAAAATTAAAACAAAAGTTGGACTTTTATTATTACTATTTATATCAGCGTTTTCTTGTGATGAACTCGATGAAATAACTGAGATAGACATTACTCAAGATTTTACGAGAACATTTAATGTGTCTGTACAAGAGGATTCTGAAGGTCAACCACAAAGTTTTTCTTCTGCCATAACCCTAGATATTACGGATAATGAAGACATTCAAAATAATATAGATTTAATTCAAAATATCTCTATTAATTCTATTACCTATGAAATTATAAATTTTTCAGGTTCAGAGGATGCTATGCTAACGGATGGCCAATTAACTTATGGCACCAATTCTATAACTGTTTCTAATATTAACCTTGAACAATCTGATATTGATAATACAATTTATACCATTTCGGATACGAGTGGATTTAATTCCTTGGCTAACGATTTAGAAAATGATCAAGTCGTTAATATGTCTTTAACAGGAACGGTTAACGAAACACCTGTAGCTTTTGACGTTGAGGTTACTTTTGATTTAACAGTTACCATAGATGTTTTATAAACAGTAATTGATTTTTTAAAAAGCCTTTAAAATTAATTTTAAAGGCTTTTTAATTTTAGTTTCAACTGGCCTTTTTTAAGAACACAGAGAATTCGGTACCAACACCAACTTCACTAGTAATTTCAACCTTTCCTCCTAAAGATTCAATATGATTTTTGGTTATAAATAATCCAATACCAATAGCATCTTCGTTTTGATGAAAGGTTTTATACATTTGAAAGAGTGTATCTCCAAATTTATTTAAGTCTATGCCAAGGCCATTATCAGATATTTTTAAAACAACAAAATCGTTTTCTATATGAGAACTAATCTCAATAATTGGTTTTCTATCTTCAGATTTATATTTTATCGCGTTAGTAAGAAAATTAAGAACAATACTATCTAAGTAAGCTGGTTTTCCCATAACACAAATATCTTCATCAACTTCATTATAAATAGTTGCCTCTGCATTTTGCGCTAATGCAATAATATTATAAGTTGCCTTCTCTACATAATCAAACAAGTTAAGCGGCTCTAAAATTGCACTATCTATTTCTCTAATTTTTGCTACTTGGGTTAAATGATCTACGGTTTCTTGCAAATTAGAAACTGCTTTTTTTAGTAGTTGAAAATTGTCATTAGATTTTATAGTAGAAAAATCCTCTTCAATAAAATCGGTTAATAAAGACAAATTACCAGAGTGTGATCTTAAATTGTGAGTAACAATATTAGCAAACGACTTTAGTCTGTCGTTCTGTTCTTCTGCCACACTTAGCATTAATTTTAATTTATCTTGATTTCTTTGTCTATTTGTAATATCCGTAAACTGCCAAATCATATGCGCTCTTCCTTCTTTGAAATATACCAAAGACACATAAATTAAAACCCATATTATAGAACCGTTTCTATGAAAGTAGCGTTGTTTTACGCGATATTTATCAATGTTACCACTAATAAGGTCTTCATATTTTTTTTCATGAACTCCAAGATCCTCGGCATAGACAATATTATTAATGTCCATGTTAAATAATTCCCATCGTGTATAACCAAAGATATCGCAAACACTTTCGTTTACTTTTAACCAATTACCATCTAAGTTTACTATGGCTATTCCGTTATAAGTATTATTAAAGGTACGTTCTAATACGTCATAAGCATTAGAGAAATTTCGAAGATGATTTGTGACTTTCATGTATTAATTTTAAATAGATTAATCTTTCTTGAAAGTTATTAGTTAGTAAGGGTTAACTGGGCAAAATCAATATTTAAATTGTAATCAATATTAAAAGTTACGAAAAAAAAGCCAAATCGCAAAAAAATAGTATATTTGCCGATCGAAAGAAAAACTTTCGTGTACATAACAATCATTTACAATAATATTAGAATGTATTTAACAAAAGACGCAAAAGAAGAAATCTTCGCAAAACACGGTAAAGGAAAAAACGATACTGGTACAGCAGAAGGACAAATTGCTTTATTTACAGCAAGAATTAACCACTTAACAGAACACTTAAAGAAGAATCGTAAAGATTATAATACTGAGCGTTCGTTAGTAAAATTAGTAGGTAAGCGTCGTGCTTTACTTGACTACTTAACTAAGAAAGATGTCTTAAGATATCGTGCAATAGTAAAAGAATTAGGATTAAGAAAATAATCTCAATAAAAAGACCACGCTAACCAGCGTGGTTTTTTGTTTGCGTTAGGGATTGCAGAGAAAAGCCCACAGCCCAACGAAGGAGGTGCGAGGACTTGAAACGGAAAGCCCGACCCTTGTGGTAACGCCCAAAGAATATAACTCTAACGTAAGAGTATAAATGACGTAAAAATAGAAGAAGCTAGTTTCCGAAAAGGTTCGGAACTAAAGGTTTTTCATTGGTCTAAACAACAACGACAACTACAACAACACAACGACCATTGTTTAACACTGTTCTAACGAGCGATAATGCGTTAGAATTTAGAACTAAAATTATGATTCCAAAAGTATTTAAAGAGGTCATTGACCTTGGTGATGGTAGAGAAATTTCTATTGAAACCGGAAAATTAGCAAAACAGGCACATGGTTCTGTTGTTGTTCAATCAGGGAAATGTATGTTATTATGTACAGTTGTTTCCAATTACAAACAAGCAGATGTTGACTTTTTACCATTAACAGTAGATTATAGAGAGAAATTTGCTGCTGCTGGTCGTTATCCAGGTGGTTTCTTTAAAAGAGAAGCTAGACCTAGTGACGGAGAAGTTTTAACAATGCGTTTAGTGGATAGAGTTTTACGTCCATTATTCCCAAAAGATTACCACTCTGAAACTCAGGTAATGATACAATTAATGTCTCACGACCCAGAGGTTATGCCAGATGCTATGGCAGGTTTAGCCGCTTCGGCTGCTATTCAATTATCAGATTTTCCATTTGAATGTGCTATCTCTGAGGCTAGAGTTGGCCGTGTAAATGGTGAATTCATTATTAACCCAACTAGAGCGCAATTAGAAGAGTCTGACATCGATATGATGATTGGAGCATCTGCTGATTCTGTAATGATGGTTGAAGGTGAAATGGATGAGATTTCTGAAGAAGAAATGACTGAAGCTATTAAATTTGCTCACGAAGCTATTAAGGTACAATGTGCTGCCCAAGAAGCTTTAGCAAAAGCTTTTGGCAAAAAAGATGTACGTGAGTATGATGGTGAAAGAGAAGAAGCTGATTTAGCTGCTAAAATTCACGATATGGCTTATGATAAGGTTTACGCAATTGCTCAAGCAGGATCTGCTAAGCATGAACGTAGTGCTGCATTTGCAGAAATAAAAGAAGAAATAAAGGCTAGTTTTTCTGAAGAAGAACAAGCAGATTACGGTGGGTTAATTTCAAAATACTATGCTAAAGCTGAAAAAGCTGCAGTTAGAGATTTAACACTGAACGAAGGTTTACGTTTAGATGGACGTAAAACAGATGAAATTAGACCTATTTGGAGTGAGGTTGATTATTTACCTTCTACACATGGATCTGCTGTATTTACACGTGGGGAAACTCAAGCTTTAGCTACGGTTACTCTAGGTACAAGTAGAGAGGCTGCACAAATTGATATGCCATCTTACGAAGGTGAAGATCGTTTCTATTTACATTATAACTTCCCTCCTTTTTCTACAGGTGAAGCTAGACCAATACGTGGAACATCTCGTCGTGAGATAGGACATGGTAACTTAGCACAACGTGCTTTAAAAGGTATGGTTCCTGATGATTGTCCTTACACAGTGCGTGTGGTTTCAGAGATATTAGAATCTAATGGTTCTTCTTCTATGGCTACCGTTTGTGCTGGTACAATGGCAATGATGGATGCTGGTGTGCAACTTAAAAAGCCTGTTTCTGGTATTGCAATGGGATTAATTTCTGATGCAGATTCTGGAAAATATGCTGTTTTATCTGATATTTTAGGTGATGAAGATCACTTAGGTGACATGGATTTTAAAGTTACTGGTACTGCAGATGGTATTACAGCTTGTCAAATGGATATTAAAGTAAAAGGATTGTCTTATGAAATTCTTGTTAATGCTTTAAAACAAGCGCGTGACGGTCGTTTACATATTTTAGGTAAAATTACCGAAACTATTGAAACACCTAATGCAGATGTTAAAGATCATGCACCTACTATGGTTTCTAGACGTATTCCTAATGAATTTATTGGAGCGTTAATTGGACCTGGAGGAAAAGTGATTCAAGAAATGCAAAAAGAAACAGAAACTACTATCGTTATTAACGAAGATCCTGTTACTGAAGAAGGTATTGTTGAAATTTTAGGTGTTGGTAGTAAAGGTATTGATGCTGTTATGGCAAAAATTGACTCTTTATTATTTAAGCCTGAAGTTGGTAGCGTTTACGAAGTAAAGGTTATTAAAATGCTAGATTTTGGAGCGGTTGTAGAATATGTTGAAGCACCAGGAAACGAAGTATTACTGCACGTATCTGAGTTAGCTTGGGAACGTACTGAAAACGTAAGCGATGTTGTAAACATGGGCGATGTTTTTGATGTAAAATACTTTGGTATAGACAAACGTACTCGTAAAGAAAAAGTATCTCGTAAGGCGATTTTACCAAAACCAGAAGGTTATGTGGAAAGACCACCAAGAGATAACAACCGTGGACGTGATAACAGAGGTAGAGATAATCGCGGACGTGATAATAGACGTGATGATCGTAAACCAAGAAACGATAAGAAAGAAGATTAATTCTTTTTAAAGTTTATAATATTAAAGCCTGTTTCAAATTTTGAAACAGGCTTTTTTAATTTGAAAAATTAAGAGAATAGTAAAAAAGATTCTACACGTAGTGAATGTTAAATATATCTCAAAAAAAATCTAATTTGTAATAGTAAACGTACATCTATTTTAATTAATCAATCCAATAGTTAAGATTTATGTCATCAAAAAAAAATTCAAGTAAAAAAACAATATCTAACTCAATAAAAACAACTACAAAACTATCTAATAGTTTTAATTTATTTCTAAACAGCAAATCAAAAACAGAAAATCCCTATAATAAAATTGTACTATTTAGCTCATTTTTACTTTTAGTAATAGGTATCTATTTTCTATCTGTATTTCACAATGACTTTGAACAACTTAGTTCTGATAAAGCAAGTACTGCTTTAGGATATACTTTTATTACTATCGCAACAGGTTTATTTGTCTTTAAAGCGTCATTCTTTATTTTCAAAGCTTATAATTATTTTAAGTATAAACCTATTGATTCTGTTACTGATGAAGAATTACCTACGGTTACTGTTATTGTGCCAGCTTATAATGAAGGGAAACAAGTTTGGGATACTTTAATGAGTATTACTAACAGTGATTACCCTAAACACAAACTACAAGTTATATCCATTGACGATGGTAGTAAAGATGATACTTGGGATTGGATGCTAGATGCTAAATCTAAATTAGGTGACCAAATAGAAATCTATCAACAGCCAGAAAATCAAGGAAAACGTCATGCACTTTACCGAGGATTTAATTTGGGTACTGGTGATATTTATGTGACGATTGATAGTGATTCAATTGTAACAGAAGAAACCTTAAGAAATTTAGTGAGCCCTTTTATGGTTGATGAACAATGTGGTGCCGTTGCAGGTAATATTAGAGTTCTAAATAACAAGAAGGATATGCTTCCTAAAATGCTTGACGTCAGTTTTGTAATGAGTTTTGAGTTTGTACGTTCTGCAGAAAGCAATCTTAACTCAGTGCTTTGTACACCTGGAGCTTTAGCAGCTTATAGAAGTACAGCTGTCCACAAATGTTTGCCAGAATGGATAAACCAAAAATTTATGGGTCAACCATCAGATATTGGTGAAGACCGAGCCATGACCAACATGATTTTAAAACAAGGAAAACATGTATTATTTCAGAAAAATGCTGTAGCATATACTAATGTGCCAGATCAGTATTTAGGCTTATATAAAATGTTTATTCGTTGGGGAAGAAGTAACGTTCGTGAGAGTTTAGAAATGGCAAAATATGTCTTTACAAATTTTAGAGCTACAGGTAAAGCAGGTACACGTATACTTTTTATTAGTCAGTTTTTAAAAATATTAATGAGCTACCCTCTACTGATCTCTATGTTGTTCTTTGTTATAGTTCACCCGTTATTATTTTTAGGCTCTACTTTGGTAAGCATATTAATTGCTTCAACGTTCTCTGTATTGTTTTTTACAAGCCAGTACAAAACAACACAAGGAATTTGGGCATACTCTTATAGCATAATGTACACATTTGCTTTATTTTGGATTACGCCGTATGCGATTGCAACAGCAAATAAGAGAGGTTGGTTAACACGTGAACTTACAAAGTAATTGTTGATTCACTTGGAATTCTGCTAGATTTTTCTTAGTTTATTAACTATGATAACACAAGACAAAAACAATTATGCAGATGAGTTAAATCAGTCAATAACTTATCTCAAAAATTTAGGTTATTCTAATATTAAAGCTGATACGGAAGGATATGAGACCCCTAAATCATATCGCAAGAAAGGAAGTGATATTGATGTAACACCAGATATAGTTGCAGAAAAAGAAGGAAGAAAGCATATCTTTGATTTGAGTTTAAAATCAA
Source organism: Winogradskyella sp. 4-2091 (assembly GCF_045765065.1). Lineage (NCBI taxonomy): Bacteria > Pseudomonadati > Bacteroidota > Flavobacteriia > Flavobacteriales > Flavobacteriaceae > Winogradskyella > Winogradskyella sp. 4-2091. The sequence continues at coordinate 195,672 of NZ_JBJKOD010000001.1, read as the reverse complement.
AAAAAACAAGATTGCTTAAATCCAAATGGCTATTTTTAAACACATTGAGTCAATTAAAAGCTTATAGGTTTAGATTAATAACGACAAGAGGACATTATAAATTTACTAACGAAACGGTAAATGATATCAATCTTGATGCGATAAAACTTCTAAAAATTTAATTTTTTTATGATTTTGTGTAACATTTTTATGCATTTTTACGTATAATTATAGCAACATAGCGTTGCTCAATTATTGCACAAATCTAAAATTGAATGAGACAGCTTAAAATTACCAAGCAGGTTACCAATAGAGAAACTGCATCGTTAGACAAATATTTACAAGAAATTGGTAAGGTAGATCTTATAACAGCGGACGAAGAGGTAGAATTAGCTCAGCGTATTAAAGCTGGTGACCAATTGGCATTAGAGAAGTTGACGAAAGCTAACTTACGTTTTGTAGTTTCTGTCGCTAAACAATATCAAAATCAAGGCTTAACTCTACCTGATTTAATTAATGAAGGTAACTTAGGGCTAATTAAAGCCGCGCAACGTTTTGATGAAACACGTGGTTTTAAATTTATATCTTATGCCGTTTGGTGGATTAGACAATCAATTTTACAAGCTTTAGCAGAACAATCTCGAATAGTTAGATTACCTTTAAACAAAATTGGGTCTATTAACAAAATTAATAAGACATTTGCCTTTTTAGAACAAAGTCATGAAAGACCTCCTTCTCCTGAAGAAATTGCGAAGGAATTAGACATGACTATTAATGATGTAAAAGAATCTTTGAAAAACTCTGGTCGTCACGTAAGTATGGACGCACCTTTGGTAGAAGGAGAAGACTCAAACTTATACGATGTATTACGTAGTGGTGAATCTCCAAATCCAGATAGAGAATTATTACATGAATCGTTAAGAACGGAAATAGAACGTGCATTAGAAACCTTAACACCTCGAGAAGCAGATGTTATTCGTTTGTATTTTGGATTGGTCAATGAACACCCAATGACACTTGAAGAAATTGGAGAAACATTTGATTTAACAAGAGAGCGCGTAAGACAAATAAAAGAAAAAGCTGTTAGACGTTTAAAACATACGTCTAGAAGTAAAATATTAAAGACATATTTAGGTTAGGTTTAGTAAATTTAACGACCAACCTAAAGAAGGTAACAACAGTTACAAACATAACTGTTCGTTTTTTGATTGATGAAAGAACCCACGGCTGATTACCGTGGGTTCACTTTTTTATAAACTTTCTAAAAGTAATTGATTTTTTATATTAGTATTATTGAATTTAATTGTAAAAAATCATTACTGACTTTAATTATTATAAGCTATTTTCAAGTTAAAATCTTATCAAATTAATTACCTTTGCAGCAACTAAAAATATTTCACAATGGCTTCTAAATTAATAGCACCATCAATGTTAGCTGCAGATTTTGGCAACCTTCAAAGAGATACTGAAATGGTTAATAACAGTGATGCTGATTGGTTTCACATAGATGTGATGGATGGTCACTTTGTTCCTAACATCTCTTACGGAATGCCTGTTATCGCTGCCATTAAAAAGTATGCTACAAAGCCACTAGATGTACATTTAATGATTGAAAAACCTGAGCGTTATATTGAAGAATTTGCTAAGGTTGGTGCAGATATTATTACAGTCCATTATGAATCCACAGTGCACTTACACAGAACACTTAGGCAAATTAGAGATGCTGGTTGTAAAGCTGGTATTGTACTTAATATCACAACACCTCTTAATGTTTTAGAAGATATATTACCAGAATGTTATATGATACTATTAATGTCTATTAATCCTGGTTTTGGAGGTCAAAAATTTGAAGACATTACTTATAAGCGTGTTAAAAATTTGCGTAAAATGATTGATGAACAAGGTCTAGGTACTAGAATTGAAATCGATGGTGGTGTTACAGATAAAAATATTAAAAAATTAGTTGAGGCTGGCGCAGATACCTTTGTTGCTGGTAGTCATGTTTTCAAAAGCGAAAACCCAACAGCTACTATTAAAAATTTAAAAGCAATCGCTAATTCTTAAAAATGCTTTGCCATATTTTTTACAGTTGATTTATTAAATATTTAATTAAATCAGTAGTTGTAATAATGCCAACTAAAATTCCGTTATCAACCACTGGTAAAGCGTGAAACTCCTTTGCTGCTAATATCTTAGAAACTTCTTTAATTGTAGCATCAGAGGAAACAGTTATTACATTTTTTGCCATAACTTGATCTATTGTAAACATATTATAAACCAATGTATCTACTTCCGTCTCACTTTCGTCCACAGCATCTGCAAAACTAATTCTTAATAAATCAGTATAACTTAGCATCCCAATAATAACTTCACCTTTAACCACAGGGATATGTCTTATTTTATGCCGTTTAAAAAGAATTTCTGCTGTTTCTAAATCATCATCTCTATTTAGAGCAATGATATTTTTAGACATTATTGAGGAAATCTGAGTTGTGTTTGACATGATTTCTAGATTTTTAAATTCACTATTAAAAGTAAAATATAAGAACCTGAAATAACATGACTTTTATCACATTTATAAATTAAGTAATGTTATTTACTCCTTACTTCCATAACCATAATTATAACCGTAATTATAACCGTAGCCGTAAGACTTATTTGTATCAACACTATTGAGTACATAAGCCATATTTTTTAATTTACCAGACTCAAATAAATCTTTAGAGTAGTTCAGAAGATTTTTCTCAGTATAATTAGCTCGTACCAAATAGATTGTTGCATCTGCCAATTGAGAAATAAGCATTGTATCGGTAACCAAAATCGTTGGTGCTGTATCTACTACAATATAATCATACTCCAATCTTGCTTCATCTAATAATTTTTTAAAGCGACCATTAGTAAGTAAATGAGCTGGATTTGGAGGAATACTTCCCGACAAAATGATATCGTGATTAGGATGCTTATCAAATCCCTTTATTAAGGCATCTCGCCAATCGTAATCCGTGTCATGCAAATAGTTAGACAAGCCTGGTTTGTGCTTCTCTTCCAGAATATGCGTGTGAATTTGAGGGTTTCTCAAATCAGCTCCTATTAATAGTACTCTTCGATTTATACTTGATAGAGATAGTGATAAATTAATACTAACATAAGTTTTACCCTCTCCTTTAATTGTAGATGTACTAAAAATAATTCTTCCATTATCTTTAACTTTTGGAGGCAATATATAATCTACATTAGAACTTAAAATTCTAAATGCCTCTGCTTGAACTGAATTATCTTCTGGGTTACTAAAAATTAATTGCTGATCTTTTACTCGCGGTAATTCTCCAACAATAGGAATTTTTGAGTTTCTTTCTACAACATCCTCTCTTCCATTTACCTTTGTATCTAATAAATGTCTAATATAAATGATAGCTGCAGGAAGCAATAAACCAGCCAATAACGCTAGCAAATACACACTTCTTGGTATTGGAGAAATTGCTGCTCCACCAGAGATAGCGTATTCAACAACCTTAATGGATGGTTCTGTAATGGCAAGATTGATAGCTGCCTCCTCTCTTTTCTGAAGTAAAAAGAGATATAAGCTTTGTTTAATTTCACGCTGTCTAGTAATATCTACAATTGCCTTTTCTTTAGCCGGTAAACTATAAACTTGAGACGAATATTTTCTGTTTTTTCTTAATAATTGAGATTTTGAAACCTCTAATTGCTTAGCATAAGAATCTATAGAAGCATATATGTTAGACTTAACGTCTTTTAATTTCGATTCTAATACAACTACATTAGGGTTGTTACTCCCTCCACTTATTTTAAGATTGTCTCGTTCGAGAACAAGTGCGTTATAATTACTTACTAAACCATTAACACTGGCATTATCGAGTCCAATATTAGCTGGTAATAAGTCGGTATTAGAGTTTTGATTTTCAACAGACTCTCGTAGCATTTGCGTAACCGTCATTTGGTTTTGTAATGCAAACAACTCTTCTTCTGACAATGTTCTTTGAGAGATTCCTAATTGTGCATCTGACTCAATAGTAATTAAATTATTATCTTGCTTATAGTCTTGAATCCCCAATTCTATTGAATCTAATTCTCTTGCAAGTAACTTAAATCTTTTATCAATAAAATCAATAGTACGTCTTGAAATGTCTTGACGATCACTAATACCATCCTCATTGAAAACATCTATTAATGTATTTAATACACGTTCATTTTTAGATTTGCTTTGACTTGTAAAACTTAACTGTAGTAAATCACTATTTTTACCAAGTACGCCAACTCCTACTCCTCCTTTTAGGCCTTTAGTGACTGACGCAATTGAAGAAAACTTAACAACATAAGACTTTCCTATGAGTTGATCTACTTTAATCGCTTCATTTAAACTTAATTCAAAAGGTAAGTTGTGATTTGTATTAGTTGACTCGAAATCAGGAAATAATAAAACTTGACCAGTACTAGAAGGTGTTACCTCAAACCCTTTAGGCTTTACTTCAATTACATAAGATGAACTTACATAAATACTATCATTACTGATGGTCTTAATAATATTAAACGGTAATTGACTAACCTCTGTTGTCAATACATTACCCTCTTCATAAAAACGCATAGTTAGATCTAAACGATCTACGACATTTTCTATTATACGGTACGATTTTAGTATTTCAATTTCATTCTCAAGGTTAATATTAGAACGATTAAAAACAAATGCAGAAGAAGGTAATTCTAAACCTTTGGTTTTGTTTAAAATTTTAATTTTAGCATTTGCTGTATACACTTTCGGAGTATATCTTAAATACATGTATCCAGCAACTAAAGCCAAGATAACGCTAAGTACAAACCATGGCCAATACTGCAAGTACTTTTGTACTTCCCTCTTAATATACTCACCTCTATCAGAATCTGACTTATAACTGCTTTCTGGAACCTGACTCATCTTATTTTGTAATTAAAACTACCGTTGTTAGTAAAATAGAAACCACAGAAATAACAGTACCTACATTACCTATGAATCCTGCGCTTTTTACTTTTGGGTTATTAGGATCAACAATTATAGTGTCATTTGGTTTAATAAAACTAAAAGGTCCATTTAACCAATCTGCAGAAGTCAAATCTATATGAGCAACCTGTTGTACACCATTTTCTAACCTAATTATTTTTACGTCCTCACGTTTGCCATTGATAGTTAAATCTCCAGCATAACCTAGTGCCTGTAATAAAGTAATATTTTGCTCTGTAAAACTGTAGGTTCCTGGTTGACCAACCTGACCTAAAATGGTAACTTTTGCATTAATTAAACGCACATCTACCGAAGGATTAATAAGATGACCTCCATCTTCTAATTTATGTTTTAAAAATTCTGAGAACTGTTGAGTAGTCATTTCGGCAACTGACAACACGCCAAGTACTGGAAATTTAATCGTTAAGTTTTCTGAAACCAAATAGCCGTCTAATTGCATTAACTCAACACTAGCTCCGCCAGTTCCAGTTGTTATCTTATTATATGGAATAGCAGTTTCAGGAATCAGCGCACTAACGTTTATTCTCAATACATCGTTTGGCTGTATTGTTGATTTAACATAGCTAATTTCCTTATTAGAATATTGATCAGCGTCTTGTAAATAAAGAATCTCTTTTTTACTCGTACAAGAAAAAACGAGCATAACGCTTAGCAAACAATAAAAGTACTTTGACATTATTTTATATTTATAAAATGACAAATATAACTCAATTATAGTTTTAAAAAACTAATAGTTAATTTTGCCAGAAATTAAAACTATTTACCCTTAATCCAATCAAAAACAAAGTATAAGGAATATAGTAACGTTCCCGATGCGAGTAATATAATTAATTGCCAATTGATATCAATATTTTTACAGAAATAAGCAATAAGAATCAAAGCCACATTAATACAAACAATGGTTAAGGTAGTTTGAACATGAGAAAATCCAAATCTCAAAAAGCGATGATGTAAGTGATTATTATCCGCAGAAAATGGACTTTTTTTATGAACAACAATTCTGATAAAAAATATTCTTAGCGTATCTAATAAAGGGAAGAACAATATTGCCAATGTCAATATTGGAGATGACGACCGAAATAGACTTGTAGTAGAACTTTCTGAGGCATCAATAAATCGAACAGCGAAAACTGCAATTATAAATCCTAGAATCATTGAACCTGAATCTCCCATAAACATTTTTCTACGTTTTGAAAAATTAAAATACAAAAAGGAAACAAGGGCACCAACTGCTGAAGCTGCTAATACAACCATGCTTATATCATTATATAAGTAAAATAAAACACCAAAGGCAATACAAGCCATTAAAGCCAATGAACCCGCTAAACCATCAACTCCATCTATTAAGTTAAAGGCATTAATTATTAAAAGATAAACGAATAATGTAAAACCTACTGATACCCAATATGGCATTATAGTTATCCCTAAAATCCCAGAAAACCCATAAATACGTGTATCCGTAAAAATAATTAGAAGTAGAGCCGCTAACAATTGACCCATAAATTTTTTACGAGGTGATAATATTAATATATCATCTTTTAATCCTAAAAAAAACAAAAGGGTTATACTACCTAAAATTAAAAATAAACTTTTAGTATCTAAAGTGGCACCTGTAATTGTTATTGAAACTACTATACTTAAGTACAAACCAATACCACCTAAATTAGGTACAGTGCCTTTATGACTACTGCGATCACCAGACTTGTCCATTAAATTTTTCTTTAATGCTACTAAAATAATTGCAGGGTAACTTCCAAATGCAAATACAAATGAAATAGCGGACGCGATAAGAACCAACCAACCAACGTAATCAACTGGATTAAAATTTTCTAGTAATTCTTTTATCATGGCTTATGATGCTACTTTAAAAAGTTATGCGATGCAAAGATGCATAATTTTTATGAAAAGCGTCTAAAATAGAACTAGTTAAATATGATTAATAACTACGATATAAACTGTTTAAGTTTGGAAGCATTTTTTATGAAAATTGTCATCCAATTGCCTGTTCTGTTAGTTTTAACAGCTCTATAATCTTCTTTTGTTTTCTGTATAATGTTTTTTAAACTTCTATTACTAGCGCCTCCTACTCTCATTTTCACTATAGTTTCGGGAAGGTAAGAAAATCTGAGTTGTGGTTGTTTAAATATACGCAAAATAAAGTCATAATCTGCAGCTATTTTATAGCTCAGGTCAAAACCGCCATTATCACTGTAAAGTTTCCTCTTTAAAAATAACGTAGGATGTGCTGGCATCCATCCTTTATTTAATAATTTGGGTTCAAAATTTTCACTTACCCAATTTCTTATTATTTTGTCCGTGTTTTCAATGGCTACATAATGAAGATTACCGTAAACACCGTCAACATTTTTAATCTTAAAAACGTTAACGATTTTTTCTAAAATGGTATTTTCAGCTAAAAAATCATCAGAATGAACAAAACCAACGATATCACCAGTTGATTTGTTTATACCTTTATTTAAAGCATCATAAATTCCCTTATCAGGTTCAGAACTATATAAAATACGCGCATCTCCATTGGCTTTTTCTTTTATAACATCTAGCGTTTTGTCACTAGAACCGCCATCTACAATTATATATTCAATATTATCATAAGATTGATTTAGTACAGATTCCATACAAGATTGAATCGTAGAAGCACTATTATATGTTGCCGTGATTATAGAAATTTTCATTTACTGCTGTTCTATTTTCCGAGTTTTCACTTTTTTAGCAGGATTGCCACTATAAATACCAAATGCCTCTAAATCTTGTGTCGCAACAGAGCCTAGACTTAGTACGGCATGACTTTCTAAAGTTACACCAGGTGACACTATAGATTTTGCTCCGACCCAACATCCTTCTTTCAGTACTATGGGTGCAACGAATAAATCAAAATTTGGTGTTTTGTAATTGTGATTACCACAAATTAACAGTGCGCCTTGTGAAATACAAACATTACTTTCAATTGTCACTTGATCAAGATTATCAATCCAAACACTTTCTCCAATCCAACAATGGTCTCCTACTAGTAATTTCCAAGGGTACTTTATTGTAATTTTAGGTTTTATTATTACACCTTTACCTATTTTAGCTCCAAAACATTTTAACCAGAATATTTTTAATCCTGAAGAAATATTCCATCCACCTTCAAAAAATAACCAACTAATAACATACCATAACAATCGTTTTACCGATGATCCTGGTTGATACCAACTATTATCATATTTAGAAAGATCAGTTTTCAAAGTATATGTTTCCTTTAAGCTTTATTGGCTTTAATTAGTCCATCAAAGTAATTTATAGTTTTACCTAAGCCTTCTTTAAGGTGAACTTTAGGTTCCCAACCATTCAATTCCTTTTTCGCTAAATCGATAACAGGTTGACGTTGCATTGGGTCATCTTGAGGCAATGGCAAATGAATAATTTTAGATTTTGAATTCGTAAGACCAATAACCAATTCTGCTAATTCTAACATGGTAAACTCTACTGGGTTACCAATATTAACAGGCCCTACAAAACCATCTCTACTTCCCATCATACGAATAGTACCTTCTACGAGGTCATCGACATATTGAAAACTTCTAGTTTGTGTTCCTTCTCCAAAGACCGTTATATCATCTCCTTTTAAAGCTTGCATGATAAAATTTGAAACCACTCGACCATCTTGAGGATGCATTCTTGGTCCGTAAGTATTAAAAATTCTAATGATTTTTATGTCTACCTCATTTTGTGTATGGTAATCCATAAAAAGTGTTTCTGCACATCTTTTGCCTTCATCATAACAGGATCTCAATCCAATAGGATTAACATTTCCCCAATAAGTTTCGGGTTGTGGATGAACTGCTGGATCTCCATAAACTTCACTAGTGGATGCTTGCAGTATTTTTGCACCAACACGTTTAGCCAAACCTAACATATTAATCGCTCCCATCACAGAGGTTTTAATTGTCTTGATTGGGTTATATTGATAATGAACAGGTGAAGCAGGACAAGCCATATTATAAATCTCATCTACTTCAATCATAAATGGATTAATGATATCATGTCTTACCAATTCAAAGTAATGATGATCCATTAAGTGTTCTATATTTCGTTTTGAACCCGTGAAATAATTATCTAAACAGATAACTTCATTTCCTTCATTAAGTAATCTTTCACAGAGATGTGAGCCAACAAAACCAGCACCACCAGTAACTAAAATTCGTTTCATTATATAATCTTTAAGCGCTCAAAAATAAGCTTTTATTTTGTTCTAACACCTCAGGATTCTCAATAAATCCCTTGGCAAAATTGTACGATGATTTAGACCATTGCATATATTCACCTTCTTCCATTCCACAAAAATGCTCAATGGCGTCTACAAAACCATCTTCATTTGTATTTGCCACATCATAACCTAATTTATCTGCTTGCAAATTGCGCCAAGGTGTTTGATCAGAAATTATCACAGGACAACCGTTTTGCCAAGATTCCATTATAACATGACCAAAATTCTCATGAAAGGTTGGTAATAACAGTAAATGTTGTGCCTTTAAAGTCTTAGGTAGTTCAATATTGGGTATTGCTCCTAAATATGTTACTGATATATTTTGTGGAAGTAATTCAATTTTTGATTCACATTTCTGCCAATAGCTTTCATCGTCTATTGGGCCAATTATACTAAAATTCACTGTAGACTTTGAATCTATTTTTGAAAGCACCTCTAAAGCGCCAATCAAATTCTTTTTTACAGAAATACGCGATAGAAAAAAAATGTTGATTTCATTTTCTTTTTTTGTTTTATTCAAAAAACCCGTTTTTGAAATCGCCGATAGGTTTGGCGCTAATAAAATTTTACGATCTGCCCCAAAATGTAATTTAATTTCATCAATTTCACTTTGAGCAGTAGCATGCCAAATCACTTTTTTATGTAAGGTTAAAAATTTAAACATTGCTAAAAACACTTTTTTCTTTAAGGGTTTTATAGCTAATGCACCTGCTCCTAACATACCTCTAGTTGCTAAAACTCGCCTTATAGGCCTATTTCTTAAAAGCCAAAATGGTAGCAACGTATATTTAATTGAAAATAGAGAATTAAAATATACAACATCAAATGCCTCTGCGTCAAAAAGAGCATTGTAAAATTGCTTATTTTGATGTTCACGATCAATATACATTACCCTATAACCCTCTTTTTCTACCCAAACATTTAACTCCTTTTGATTTAAATTTAAAACCTCACCTAAGTCTGAATTTGAAGTGATTACACTTATTTCAAACTCGTCCTTTAAACGACTTACCAAATTAGAGATGGATTGAATAGGACCACCAGCTTTATATGCAGGCAAATACCAATCTATAAATATCCATAATTTTAATTTCATGCTTTTCTATTTAATAATTTGGTTTACTTATTTGCCATTACCTCATGATAAATAGCCATATAATCTTTTGAAATTTCTTCAGACTTAAATCGTTTTACATTTTGTAATCCTTTTAGGATCAAACTTTCTCTGAGCTCCGAATTTTCAATAACCTCAACAATTCCAGATCGTATATTTTCAATACTATATGGATTAACCAAATAAGCTGTATTAGCGGATATCTCTTTCATTGCCCCAAGATTAGAAGTTATTACAGGTCTACCCATGGCTTGTGCTTCAATTATTGGCATTCCAAACCCTTCATAGGTTGATGCAAAACACAATATATCACAAGCTTTATATGCTTCAATAACTTCATCTATATTTAAATCAAAGACTGAGTTGATTTTTAAATCTAAAGCAATTGCCAAATTTTCTTGCTCTTTTGTCATCTTGCCAATTAGTACAATTTCGCAAGCTATTGTAGATAGAGCCTGAAAAACGTTCTCTAAGTTCTTGTTAGGTTTAGTACCTAGAAGTAAAATTCTGGGCTTCTTATTATTAAAAATATAATTAGTACAACTAAACAATTCATTTACAGGGTTGTGCACCACTTTTATTTTTTTCTTAGCAAAAGGAATTACTTTTTCTAGTTCTAATTTTGTAAAATTTGAGATTACAGTAATACGATTAACAAACAATGCTGGTAACCAAAACCAAAACGTTTTTAAATATAATTGCTTAAAAAATGAGCCTTTTAAAATGGATTGCACATCATGTATAGTTAATACTGTCTTTTTGCCCGTAGCCAATGCCATATAATGTACATCTCCAGTAATATGATAGATACTCGTTTTGTCTTTTTTAAACGAAGTAACATTAGACCAAAGTGTTTTTAAACCGCCTCCTGATTCGTTAAGATTTAATAATGACGTTTTAGTTTTTTCACTAACTAGCTTTAGAATATTAGTAAAAACCCCTTCAATACTTTTATATTTTGGATCTGGTTTTCGAAATATGTATGTTATTGTACTTTTCATTTATTAAAGCTCCATCTTAATTGTTTTTTAACGAACCAAAAAAACAACATAACAACAATCATTGATTTAATTAAGTGATTTAATACTACAACTAATTCTGTTTCTGCCTTTATAACTTGTAAAAAAATTAGTGGAATAAAGGCTATGTATAAAACATTATTTCTTATTAGTCTTATCAAAAACAACCAAACCCTTCCTAAAAAAAAGCCCCAAATCCCCATAAATATCATCCCTCCAGATGTTGCAAAATTTCCATATGCTTCGCCAATGATACTAATACCCATTGATACGCCTTCGCTAATCGAAAGTCCTGTAAATAAAGCAAAATTCTCTTGCCCACCAGCTTTCGCCTTATTTGGGTTTAAAAATCTCGGCAAAACAGAGGCGAATACAGCATCTTTTATAGTTGAACCATTTAAGTAGTCTTGATTTTTAGGCATATTATCTAAAATAGCACTTATAATCCATCCTTGATTTAATCTTACGTTAACACCAATTTCGTCATCAGATTCAGGACCGTTAGTTTCTTCGGTTATTAAGGAAGTCATCATTAAATTAACAAATAATTCTAATTTATTTCCCGAATAGTTATTCCAAACTTGCATTCTAAACGCAGCCTTAACCGTTTGTAATGTGAGTGCAAAGAAAATACCTATCACAAAAGTCAACACTATCGTACGAATTGCAGGCTTATATTTTAGTGCATAGAACATATAGAAAAACATTGACCACAGAATAAAATCATGAAATAGTGCTTTAGAAATTGCTACTAATAACAGATAAATAATTGCCAAATAAAATACTCTTTTTAGCTTTTTGTTTTCAGAATAAAATAAAATTATGGCGCCTACGAATTTAAAATTCAACAGTATAAACACTAAAAAACCAAGAGACCTTGGTAGCGCACTCCCTAATAATTCAAAAGCCACTCCAATCAAAAAAATTACTAATCCATAACTAGAATAATTCTTTAACACCTCTAAATTCAGGTTAAAATCCCCTTTTTTTCTAATGGTAAGAAATACTGACAAACAAAAAATTAAATACGCTGGCACAACGAAAGACATATACGATACTTCTGTTACATACATGTAATATTTCCAATGTGTTGAAGGAGATGCATATTCAACTATAGGACCAACAATCCATTGCAAACCAGCGATAAGCAACATTAACTCAAGTATTGGTAATCCTTTCCCTAACCGCTTAACAAATTTAAAAGCAACAAATATTACGGTTATGATACCTATGTAAGACCATGTCTCCATTATTTTCTAACCTATATTCAATATTTAAATTTCATTTTCTATAGCTTTTACTATATTACCCATTGTAAAATTGTTCACATGAGTTTTGGCATTCTTACCCATTTCTTTAAGTGTAGCAATAGATAAATTTTCTATAATATTTACCAATTCCGTTTGATCATCATGTTTAAAACAATAGCCATTAATCCCTTCTATCAACATATCTGAAGCTCCACCTACCATATCTGCGACAATAACCGCTCTAGTCGATGCCATGGCTTCATTAACAGCAAGTCCCCAAGTTTCTCCTGGCCCTTTAGAAGGTAAACAAAATACATTACCTAAACGGTATAAAATTGGCATTTTGCTCTGATTTTGAAATGGCATCATTTTTACATTAGTATCATTCTTAGCTGATATCATTAACCCTTCTTCTAAAGGTCCATGACCCACCAATAATAATTTTATTGGGCGTTCTAATTTTTTATTTGCTGTCTGTATGGCTTTTAATAAAAAATCGGGTTGTTTTTTATCTTCAAATTTACCAGCAAATAAGACCACTAAGTCATCGGCATTAAACCCTAACTCTTTACGCCAAGCAAGTGCTAAAGATTCATAGTTTTTAGTTTCAGAATCAAAAAACCTATCATTATCGATAGCGTGAGGTGCTAAAATTAATTGTTCATCCTTTAAACCAACTGATTTAAAATAAGCTTTGTTTTGAGTACCAACATACAATGCTCTATCAATGTATCTATAAATATAGGTTAAATAGTACTTTCTCAATATTTGTTTAATACCTGGAACATCATCTAATAAAGTAGAATCTCCTCTAAACCACACAGGAATTTTTCCTTTAAAAAATTTCATAGCCTTTAAATGACTTTTTAAATACCAACCAAATATTAATACAGTATCTGGTTGCCAAAGTCTAATTCGCTCATTAAGTGTAGGACAATCTATTCCATTTTTGTGATGTGTGCCTGGATCTGTTGAAATATTCTCTACAAATTCAAAACTATAGCCTTCTAATAATGGTATATCCCATTTTATAGTTTTGCCAAAGGTTTTATCCTTTACCTCTTCAGATGCCTGAGACCACGTATAAAATACTTTAACATCAACATTACCTCGTTCTGCAATCAATTTAAACCATGGCGCATAATATTGAATAGGATGCGTAGTAACTATAGCTAACTTTTTCAAATCAATAGATATTATTTACTTACAACTTTATCCATAGCCTCTGCTAACACTTTAGCTGATTGTTTCGACGAGTACTGATCTAAGGATTCTAGTACTGGAGACCAATCTTCATTCTTTTGAAAGGGATCTAGTACGTTACTTATGGCTTTAACAATTTTTGGCTTAGTATCTCCTTCATCATAAGCTACTAAATAAGCATCTGCCTTTACGTCTTTAATTACTTGTACTGCAGAACTTTCTGCATGCAAAACAGTAAACAATGGACGCTCACTTAACAAACATTGAAACGTTTTGGATGCTGTATAATGTTTTTCAGTACTTCCAAATAACATCACGCGATCTGCATGCGATAAATAATTTAATATGTTTAAGAAGGGTTGTCGCTCTCTTTGTTCTACTACCATCTCTTCCAAACCATAATCTGCAGCATAAGCCGTTATGCGTTTTGCAGGATAAGGACCTGTACCAATAAAAAACAATTTTATATTTGGATCCCAGTTACCTGCATCTTTTAATTCTTTTATGGCATTAAAGAAACAATCCATAAATAAATGCGAATTGGGTAAAAACGCACCTGCATAAATCCAAGGTTTACAGTTTTCAATCTCATCCCAAGGCATCTTTAATCCTTCTAGTTTTATTTTATGATCATTTGGATCAAAACCATATGGCATTCCTACATGTACAGGTGGCTTTTTAAAATTTCGTTCTATTACTGGCCAATAATATGGTGTAGATACACCTGTTATAAATGCAGCCTTTTTTACAGCATATGGCTCTAATGTTCTCGCAACAGATTGACTTAATTTTGCTCTTGTATCATTTTGGTTCGTAATATCTCGTACCCAAGGATCTATATAATCAATACCATACGGAATGCCGGTTTTATTATGTATTACTCTACCTAAAACTGCCGTATAAAATGACGGTATCGGTACCCAAATACAATCTATTTTACGTTCTTTACATATTCGCAAGGCTTCTTTTTTAAGAAACGGATAAGCGCGTAAACCAATATCGCCTATTATTCTAGGTTTCCCTACTTTGTAGGCTTTTGTATAGATGACTTCAATATCTCCTGATGCTGTTTTAGCGATATGCGGATCTGGTGTTTCTTCATAAAATTTAGAATCTACGGTTAACAACAGAGGTTTCCAGCCAAATTGCTTTAAGTAGTTCCCAATTAAACGAGGACGTTGAACACCTGCTAAATTTGCAGGCACCCAATGTGGGTATATTATTAAAACGGTTTTCATTCCAGTAATTTCTTTAATTTTATTTGTTCATTTTCCCATGAAAATAATTTGGCATTGTGCCATCTCTCTATCTTATTTTCCGTGGATAAAACATCTCTGTTTATCTGCATTAGACTATCATTTAATGTCGATTCCATTATTAAACCTGCATTATAATTTAAGGAATTTAAAAATTGAGATTGTCCAAATGTATTTGTAGCCAAAATATAAAGACCTGATTGTGCATAAGCCAAAAATTTATTCGTAAGACAAATATCTCTATTATAATCTACCTGTTCACTTTCTAATGCAAGACCAATATCCATTTCACCTAAAAAATTATGCAAATCTTCCTGACTCATTATATCATGCAGAATGATGTTTGAACTTAAAGTCATGGTGTCAATATAGGGTTCATTTTTATTACCTATGAGATGAAATTTCACTTGACTCATTGCTTTTGCAGCTTCAAAAACCTGTTCCAGTCCGCGATTAGGCCCTATATGTTGAGAGAACCAAACACATTTTATGTGAGTTGAGTCTTGTGGTTTTGGTTGATTAAAATCTATTGCATTAAAGGCATTGATAATTGTGGCTTGCTTTGTTTGGGCACTAACATTAAAATGCTTTTCGCATTCTATTTCAATACCTTTCGAAGCATAGGTAATGCTATTTGCTTTTAAAAACCCATGAGACATGATCAGCATTCTATTTCGCTTTTCATATTTTTTATTAAAATATAAGGCCTCTCCAGGATAATAATCTTCTATATCTAACTGTAATGATACTTGGCTGTTATCTGACAACTTCACAGCTGCATAGAATGCGCCTAAATTATGCGCAAAAACCCTACTAAAAGCAAACTCTCTAGCCATTTTTTTTGCTGCCAACCAAAGTTGAGGTGCTTTATCATTACTAGCATAGGCAGCTATCTTAAAACTATTTAAAAAAACAGAATTCAGTAAAATAGCCAATTTATGTTTGATCTTAAATTGCACTGTTTGGAGCACTTTGTTTTTCCTATCTATCTCTACAAATTGTACTTCTGGATTCCTTATTTTTATAGCCTCAGTAAGCTCCAACGTCCAATCGTGATGTATGTAACTCAAAACAAAACAATTAAAATCTTTTTTTAACGCTTCAAATTCTTTTACTAAACGAGGGTTAGCTGCTAAACTTGAAGTTGTAATAAATAAAAGATGAGGCTTTTTTTTCAAATTGACACTTAATTTTTACTTGATATTTATACTGCAAAAATAATCGAAATAATCTAGCATTATTAGTTCTTATGGCTATTTTTAATAATCTCTCTTACTAACTTTCAAATGTTTAAAACTATTTGATGATTATCTCATTGCAACTTAAAATTAATTTTAATCAATATTTTTAAATCTTTCAGATTATCCTTTAACAAACTCATTTAATCCTTTTGCCCTAATATTGTAGAATTCATTAGTGGTATATACCATTTGATCTTGGTTATAATATTAATTTAAGCAAGGTCTTTATAATAGTTATAGTATTACTGCAAAAACCTAAAATAGAAATCCTTAATTTAAGGTTTTATATAAATTGAAAGGATAGATTTTCTAAGTTTAATTATTCGAAATGCATGAAGCAAATCACAGATAAACGACAACATTGAGTCTCGCGTTGGATACCTTCTATAATTAAGAAAATTTTAATTGATATGAAAAAAAGATTAATTAAGGCTCTAAAATAACTTTTAAAATTCGTTCAGTGGCAGAACCATCCCAATATTTAGGGATTTGCCCTTCCTTATACTTATTAGCCATGATTAAGTTTATCTTACTTAAAATGTCTTCTTTACTAAAATCTAACAAAGTATTAGAACCAATTTCTGTAGTACTAGGTCGCTCCGTATTGGGTCTTAATGTTAAACAAGGTTTTTGCTTAAATGTTGTTTCTTCTTGTATACCTCCACTGTCAGTAAGTACCATTTTACAATTATGGACTAAATTTTGAAAACTAAAATAATCTAATGGCGTTAATAATTGTAAATTCTCTATTTTATTGAACTGTTCTTCTAGATTAAATTTTTTGATATTATTTAGAGTTCGTGGATGTATTGGAAATACAATAGAAACATCATCAGGTATTTCTTTCAAAAGAGAAAATAATTTTTTTAATCCTCCTATATTATCTACAGTTGCAGGTCGATGAATAGTTATTAATATAAATTCATCCTTTACTAATTTATAAGATTGTAAAATAGTTTTAGCCGCTATATTGTCTTTAAATGATACAAGAGTATCAATCATTGTATTACCAACAAAATGTATTTTAGATCCCGACTTACCTTCTTTTAATAAATTATCTATACCACTTTGCTCTGTCACAAAATACAAATCTGAAATTTCGTCAACCAAGATTCTATTCACTTCCTCTGGCATTGACCTATCATAGCTTCTTAACCCACTTTCTATATGGCCTAACGTAATACCTAATTTTTGAGCCGTTAGAGCAGCGGCTAATGTAGAATTAACATCTCCAGGCACCAACATTACGTCAGGCTCAAATTCTTCAGTAATTACTTTTTCTAAGCGCAGCATTATTTCAGCCATTTGAGTATTAGGTGTGGCTTGTGAAATATTCAAAAAATAATCTGGCCAAATATCTAATTGCTGAAAAAACACATCTGCCATAGACTTATCAAAATGCTGCCCTGTGTGTACAATTTTTATATTAAATTGACTTTTAAATTGTTGCTCTGCTACTTTTTTAAACTGAGTTACTTTTATATAATTTGGTCTTGTACCAACAACGATGAGAATATTTTTCATTTGCCAATTGTTTTTTAATCTTCTTTATATCTTAAAAACTTAAAAAGCTAAATGATTGATTTGACAGGCAGTGTATCATCACTATATAATTTAAAATTAAAACTCTCAAAGATTTCAAGACCCGCTTTAACATCATCGTCAGACACTACCTTTTTCCATTTTGAAAGTTGAGCCATTGGGTCCGTATTTGTATGACCTTTACCTGAACTAAAACTTTGTTTACTTAATGCGTCCTCAAAATAATTAAAATCAATTTTACAATTTAAAAATTGTTCTAATTGTTCATGACATGATGGTTTATCCATTACTAAATCCTCGTAAAACAATATTATGGATTTTTCTTTATCCATATGATTTAAAGCATATGAAAATTGGCTAACTGACTGAAAGACCAATAATGTGAATGCAGATTTTATTAGTGTATATTTATCTTCATATTGCAAAAAAAAGCTATCACTTTTGTTTGAGGATTCATATTTCCATGATGAAAAATTTTCTTTATGATAGTCAAAATTTTTACCAAAATTCAATGAAGAGGCAGCCACAGCAAATGGATGTCTTAATAAAATAATTGAATTTAAATTGTACCTCTTTTGAAAATAAGAATACATAAAATTCCCAAAACACATCTTATGAATTGTGTGCTTACTTCTACTAAATGTTTTAGGGTTGGAAAAGCGAAAAAATCGAATATTCCTTTTATCTAAATTAAAATAAGCGTCAAAATACGTATTTACTTCAGAGTCTTCAATTGAGGCTATATGAGGATGCCAACCCAAATCTAATTCTTTATAACTCTTTAATGAGTATGGATTTATAGTATTAAAACCAACCGCTCTATGGTTAAATAAGGGCTCCCATATTAATCTTGCTTTTAGAACACCAACTAAAGTTTCTGCTAGTAAAGTTGTACCTCCTCTAGAAATCCCATAAATCAATATATTTTGATTATGCTTTACTTTTGCCAACTTAATGTTAACTATAAAATTAAGGATTTCACTAACCTTAATAAGATAAAACTTTAATTTATTCATATTACACCCAACTATATTATTTTATGTATCACTTTTGAAAACAACTTTGCAATGCGCCAACCAAAACAATTTTTAATAAATTCTATTAATTTTCCTCCAAGAACGGGAACAAATTGTGAACCGCCAAATTGATTTGATAAAAACATAGCCTCTTCTGATATGTCCTTAAATTCAGGATATGCACCAATTGCTATAATCTTATATTGTAAGGCCATGGCATTTTTATATTCGATTGTATCGATTGAATATTTAAACTGTTTCGATTTAGAGTTTAATGCTTTTAGTTGACTCTCAAAATGTTCTCTCTGTTTTTGGTTAGCAATATTAGAACCTTTAATGTGTTTTCTATAATGATTTAATATTTCTGGCACATAAATTACTTGATTTGCTCGAGTGACAACTCTACAAAAATATTCACCATCTTGATCTTTACTTAAGGTCACATCCCATGGTCTTGTTGAATCTAACAACTTCTTTGGTGCCAACCACGCACTTGTCTGAACCATATTTTGAGGGCCATTTGCGCCATAAAGATTTAATAAAAACTCTTCTGTATTATCTGTTGTATAAAGAAAATTCCAATCTGTAATCACACCATTCTCAATAGTATCATAAAAATGATTTGTATTGCAAACTGCAATAGCCTTTTCATTATTAGATAATGCTTTTACCTGCGACTCAATTTTATCTAAACTAAGTAAATCATCATTATCTAAAAACTGAATATACATCCCTTTAGCCATACTCAACCCATAATTTCTAGCAGAACAAGCCCCTTGTAATGGATTTTTTAATACTGTAACATTCGTTTTGTTTAAAGTTAAAAGATATTCTAATGATCCATCTGTAGAACCATCGTCAACAACAATTATTTCTATATTGTTATAAGATTGATTATATACAGAATCTAAAGTATCTTTAATATACTTTAAACCATTATAATTGGGTATTATTACTGAAACTAATGACATAGCAAAATAGATAATCTATAAATTCTTGAATACTTTTGTTTTAACTGTGCAAACTTCTAAGTATTAGACTTAACCGCTGTAAGCCACCTGTCATATGCACCTTCTTTAGCTTCAAACTCACCTTTAGAAATAATTAGGATTTCTAATAATGTAATTCTAACATATAAATTCATATGAGCTATTCTATTTAATTTCTTTGAAAAGAATTTTTCTAATACTGAAAGGTCATTGGGAAAATAGTCTTTATTAAAGGCATGATCTGGAGATTTATATATAGTTATGGAAATATAATCAAAAAAACGATTTAATAAACCACCATCACCCCAATCAATAATTTTTATACGGTTATTTTTAGACAACACTTGTCCTGCATTAAAATCGCCATGTACTAACGCTAATTCTAACTTAATATCTTTTTCTAAATAGTCATTTTCGATTGAGGCTCTTAACTCTTGAGATGCCCGAAACAAGCGATCATTGTTAATTTCACCTAATTTATTAACTAAAGTTTTATAATATTCGTCTAATTGGATATTTTTTAATGTTTTACGATTAAGTTTTTTGATTTTTTTCTGAGCTTTGATTAATTGGTTCTCATTTATTAATTGATTTCCAGCGCCAACAGCCAACTCTTCAATATAATACTTTGGATTATCAGATATTTTTAAAAGCCTTGGAAACACTTTAGAAAGGTTTTTAAATTGTTTACCCATTTTACGAGCATTAATTTCATTTTGAAATCGCTCAGCATAAGATTTCTTTGCTAAAACATGAGTCACTGTTTTATCACTATTAGAAAACACACCAAAAAAATGCCATTCTACGTATATTAAGTCAATTTTATTCCAATGAATAGAGCTGGGTGCTTTTAAATATTTAATGTCATATTGGAGTCCTATTAAGTTCAAAAGTTTATGGAAAACAGGAAAAATGGCAACAATATTTAGCAATGACCAAATTAGGTACGTTTTATAAGTTCTTACCTTATAAACGTAATTAAAGAAAAAACGTATTGACGATCTTTTGAGATTAATACAGACGTTATAACGAGGAATACAAATAAATTTTTCAGATGCTTTGATAGTTTTATCGTGCAAATTGGCAGTCGCTAGCGTCTTAAAAATGTAATCAATTTCATATCTTCTTATTTTCATACTATCAGTAAACGTTGTATTTAAAAAACAATTTCTTAGACCATTCTATTTTCTATAGGCGATGTAAGTTGTATTTATCCTGTTTATATCTAAATTATAAATACAGTAAGGGTTTAAATTATTTTAAGCTTTTTTTAAAAAAATCCCTTTCTTTTTTAATTTTTTCTAATGGCCAATCCCACCATTTTTTTACAGATAGCTGGTCTATAGTTTCTGGCGAAAAACGATATTTTATTACTTTAGCTGGCGAACCTGCAACAATTGCATACGCAGGAATATCTACAGTTACAACAGAGTTAGCCGCAATAACAGCTCCATCATTTATTTTTACGCCAGATAAAATTAAAGAATGTGCACCAATCCAAACGTCATTTCCAATAACAATATCTCCTTTTGAAATAAAGTCATCATTTATTTCTTCGTTAAAAATGTTCTTAAATATTGGATACGTTGTTGCCCTAGCCATTGCATGATTGCTTACTTGCATTGAAACATTTCTAGCAATAGAACAAAATTGACCAATAATTACTTTCCCTCCATGAGCTACAACATCAGTATTAGGTCCATTTAAGCTCGTATATCTTCCTATTTCAATATTACCATATAATTCACATCTTGCAACCATAGCACCTTCAGCGATATCAATATTACCATCTAAACGCGATCCATATACTTTTGAATTCTTATTTATTTTAACCTTGCTAGACATGGGTATAAAATTCCCAAATCGCAATAAGAGATAAACCTTATTAAATAGTCTGTTTTTAAGTTTGCTAATCATTTTTATCTAAAAGGTTTTTAGTAAAATTTTTATAGTTTGACTCGGCACTAAAGTTTTTGTTAAAAAAACTTTTTATTTCTGACTTGCTAAAACTAATTTTATGTTCTACGATCAAAGCTATTTCCTGTGCAATGTCTTCGTTAGTCGCACTCAAATCTAATAAAACCCCTGTTGTATCATTTACAATTTCTGGAATTCCAAAAATGCTGTAAGCCATAATTGGGACACCAAAGCTTTGAGCTTCCATCATTGAGACTGGCAATCCTTCTTTTAAACTTAAAGATAAAAATAAATCTACATCATTTTCTGAATAAAAATCAAGGACTTTTTGATTTGCAACATGCCCTTTGTAATCAAATGTGATATTAGACGGTAGATGTTGAGCTGCGTCTAGTACTTCTTTTTCTTTAGGACCATCTCCAAAATGTACCCATCTAATGGTTTTATGCTCTAATTTCATTAAACATAATAACTCAGGAATCCTTTGAATTTGTTTGAAAGGAAAAAGGTTGGCACAACTGACAATCAAAAATGTCGTTTTTTCATCAACTTTAAGCTGAGACTCCAATTTAAATTTATTCGCTCTAACCCCTAAATAGGCTACCTTTACTTTTTCACTATATTTAGTTAACTGCTGATTAAAATATTCTTTATTATAATTACTAATAGCAAATACTTTATCAATATTTTTGAGAATATACTGTCTAAACGGAACGGAACCACAATCCCAACGTTCATTAAAAACATCAAATCCGTGTGCTCTACAATAAAGATTAGAAATGCTTTTTTTAGATTTAAGATATGCTAAACTCAATGTAGAATTTACAAACCAATAATCATAAAAAACGGGATTATTCAAATTCGATTTTTCTATAAATGATTCAATTAGTTTTGCTTCTTTCAAAGCATTGGCTAAATAATAAATAAAATAACCTCCCGTAAGATAATCTACTCTTTTTTTATCGTTTAAAATCGTATACGTATAAATTTTAAGAACTGCTCTTAAACGATTAAAAGAACTTAAAATATATTTAAAATGATTATCAACCTTTCCACTATTTACTAAAAAATCGTTGACTTCAACATTTTGAGGTAACGCACGTTGTCCTGAATGTGTTTTCTCCCTAGGAATTATGATAACTCGTTTAAATGCATCCGCCAAATGCTCAATTTCATTTTCAATGAAAGTCTCAGATTTCTTTCCGTAAGGATAATGCAATGTAAAAAGCACTAAAGTATCTCCTGTTTTCATACCGTAACAATGCGTTGTTTAGAACCTGACACAAAAGATATTTTACCACTGATAAAATCATTTAAATAACGTTCTGTTGTTTGCGGACCAACATATAGACGCGGTAAGGCATGCATATGATTTTGATGTTCTGCCATAATATTACCCTTTCTGCCTGTTGTTGAGGTTTTAATTTTAGTTTTATACATTAATTCAACTTCTCTACCCCCAACCTCTACTGGAGAACCAAATGGATATGCGAAATGCTCTATTGGAGTATTTAATCTTGATTCTAAAATTTTTACAGATTGATTAACTTCTTGTAATAATTGGCTATCACTAATAGCCTTAAAAGAAGGGTGATTTACAGTATGAGCTGCTATTGTTACTAATGGATCTGAATTTAGTTGAATAATTTGATTCCAATTTAATGCCAAATCCTCCACTTTTTCGTAAAGAGGCATGCTATACTTTGAAAATATTGTATCAATGAGGTTCAACTGTTCTGCGCCTTCATAACTTATAATAAAGTGGCGTAAATAATTAAAAGTTTCTTCTTTGTCAGTATAACTTTGAAGATTGAAATTAAAATTTTCTTCTTTAAAATTAAAAGTCAATCTCTGTTCCTTAAGTAATAAATCTTCTAACAAATACCACCATAAGACTGCTTTTTTATCTGGAAAATTTGTTGTTACATAAATTGTAAACGGCACGTTATGCTTTTTAAAGATAGGGTATGCATGAGTTAAATTATCTACATAACCATCGTCTAATGTAAAAATTACAAATTTCCTTTTCATTTTTCCTTGAAGATAATCTGGTAAGTCATCTAAAGAAATAAAATCATAATTTCTTTTCTTAAAATAAATAATTAATTCTTCTAAATGCTCTTCAGTAATTTCAATACCAGTATTACGAAGCCGCTCGTTACTTGACTTAGGAATTACACGATGAAGTACAACAATTTGACCCAATCCTTGATATAATCCACGAAAAAAGGGAGAAAGTGCATTTTTAATAAAAATCTTTCCTTTGGTAGTATCCATATTAAAAATTTAAGATAAAAAATTCTGAATATAATGTATCAATTAATTCATCATTTTCCGCATGTCTATAAACATACGGTCTTTTTCTAGGGTAATACTTTTTTTTGACCGTACTATCTTCCGGAATAAACCTATCTGCTATTAAAATACCGATAGACCAACCCAATTTTCTGCATATTTTTAAGGCATTACTTGTATTAGAGTAGCTCTTAAAAAACACATCTGGATTGCTTATGTAATGAATTTCAGCTAATGTTAATCTATTCTGAATACTCTTTTTTAAAACTGATACCTTATTAAAAACGTTAGGTACATAGCTCCTTTTTTTACTAATTATAAAACAATCTAAATTGTCAGCTTTTAGATATAAAAACTGAGCGTTTTTAAAATCTCTATGATCATTATACAACTTCAAATCTTGCGGACTAAGCAGCTTTACCGCATTCTTATCTGTGACTTTTTCAATTTCAAATTTTACTAGCCCTTTTGCACCTTGCACTGGAAGTATTTTATAATTTTTATAAGCCACTTCATTAAATTTCAAACTCTTAAATATCTTGAAAGGCCCTTCAGATGCCGTAAAATTTGTAATTACATGGTCTTTCAATCTTAGAACTTTAAGCAATAATGCCATACCTCCCATTTTTACAGAAGGATCTACAATCCAGCTGTGCGTATTACAAAATTTTTTAACTTCTCCATTTACTAATCGCTCAGAAAAAATTGTTCCTATAAATCCTAATAGCTTATTATCGACTTCTAACACATATCCATAGTGATTATGAGCTGCATTAAAATTCACTTCGGTAATCTTTTTCCAATCTGTTTTGCTCAAACTTGTATTATTAAGTCTAGCGAGAAGCTTATAAACGGCTTCAAAATCTAACTGAGTCGCCTCTCTAACAGTCATGGTTATTAATAATTATCGTAGTTATAATAATAAATAGATTATAAAGCACTGAACAGCTCGTTCCTATTTAAAACTGAAGAAATTTAGTTACTTATTAAGCTTCTATTTTCTCTTCAATCTTTATTTTTATTAATTGAAAATTAAGCATTTCAATAATATCTTCTTCTTCGAATTCAATATCAAACTCGTCTTCTAATGCAGTTACAAGATTAATGGATCCTATAGAATCCCAATTGTCTAAATCATCTGGGCTTGTGTCTTCGTTAATCTCTTCTGTTGATACATCAAACACGAGAGCCATAATTTCTTTAAGTTTTTCTTCAATATTAGGCATAATGTAATGTTATATAATTATACGCGTTAGCGGCTGCAAAAGTAGCCTTTTTCATTGAATATACGGTCATTGTTTCAGATTGTTCTTTGAGCTGAAAACCAATTTTAGGATAAAAATCAGCAACTTGTGCATTCTTTTTAGTTACAATATAAGACCCTTCTAGGTGTTGTGTTTTAGCGAACACTTGAGTTAATACTTCTTCTAAAAATCTATATTCTACTGTTCTTCCCAGTATTCTGCAACTCATTAAAAGCGCATCTATATGTGCAGTGTTTTCATCTACATAGTTTACTATACATAGACCAGTAATACCACTATCTCCAAATTTGTCTTTTACACCAAACGCAAAACAATCATAAGCTTCGTCATTTACAAATTGTGTTATTTGAGCCTCAGTATATCTTGGTGTAGTTAAATTAAACTGATTGGTTTTTTGTGTCATTTGAGCCATTCGAGAAATGAGTTGCTCGTCATTCTTATAAATAGTCAACTCTAAATTTAATGCCTTCAAAAAATCCTCAAAACTTTGTGATTTTCCTTCAGCCTTAGAACGCGCTACGTTCTGCTTATATTGATCTAGTTTTTTACCGTCTTCTTGGCTTTCATTGAGTTGTAAAAAATAGTTTGTCCATTGCTGCTGATCCACATAGTACTGCACCGCATTTTTTGGAACTTGTATCGTCTCTACAGAAGGGACTTGATCTCGCATTAATTGAACTTCAAAGTCACTATCATCAACAAAAACAAAAGAGTCTACACCTATATTTAGTTCTGAAGCCAATTGCTTAAGGTTTTCACTTTTTGCTTCCCAATTCACTTTTTTAGCAACTAATACGTCTTGCTTTATTGTTAAATCTGCGTGGTTCTCTAATACTTTATCGACATCTTCTTCATTGTTCTTACTTGCTAGAGCCAAAAGAACACCCTTTTTACCTAAAGACATTGCTCTATATTGTGCTGCCGCAAACGCCTGACCTTTGTATGTGTTTTCATCCATGGCTATATGATCAAAGCCATCTTCTCCTAAAATACCTTTCCACAACGTATTATCACAATCTAATGCTAGCAATTTTTTAACTTGTCCTGTTACTGCGTTAAAATAAGGCTGAATAAGTTTCATATAACTCATATAAAACCCGTGTTTATATAACAATTTATTCTTTAGATACCCTTTAAAGTCAATGGTGTTTTCTATGCCTGATTGTACTAGACATTTATCCGTATTAACCCATTTAATTGATTTAGGTGCATGCTCTTCACAAAATCTATTTAGCCTTATTGCTAATTCTTCAAGTTCTCCCGTTTGGGTTTGTAAATAACTAAATGGTAATGCTGTAAAACGATTCATTATGACTAAAGATGCATTAGCTAACGCTGCAAAAGTAAGTTGCAACTCGGCTTGTATTTTTTGTTCTAATGCATAAATATGCTCAGTATCAAAACTATCAATTTTATATTCCAAGCCGTGTAAACAATTGGCAAGCTCCCAAAATATAAGAACAATTTTATTGTTTAAATCAAATTCTTGCGCATTTTGAGAGATATTATCATAGTCTCCAAAAGTAATATCAATATTAATATTGTTTACTGCACAATTATATTCTAGGTAATCTTTTATTGGGTTTGTAGTAATATTATTAAGCACTACAAGCTCAATATTATGTGAGTAACTTTTCTGTTCTAAATTAGCTTTAGCTTTTAAGAGCTCTAAATAACTGTTCATAATAAAGGTATATTATATGATTTTCCTTAATGTGTTTACCACATCACTTGACCACCATTGATACGAATGGTTTCTCCTGTTATAAAACCACTTTTAGACGAATCTGCTAAAAACACGATTGCTTGAGCAATATCATCTGGTGCAGCCAAGCGTTTAAGTGGTGTTTTTGCAGCCGTTAACAATTTTATTTTTTTAGGCAAATCAGCATTTAAATCTGTATCAGCGATACTTGGAGAAACTGCATTTACTCTAATTTTTTTGCTAGCTAAATCTGTAGCCAAAGACTTAGTTAAACCCAACAAAGCTCCTTTTGCTGTTGTATAATGTGCTAATTTAGCAAAGGGTTGTTCTATTGACTGAGTCGTAATAAACACAACACCTGCTTGCCTTTTAGCAAGATGATTTTCTAACTTTTGAGTTAATAAGAACGGTATTTCTACGTGCAATTTTATTTGTATTGCAAAATCACTCCAATCTAATAATTGAAAATCTATATTAGGGATTGAAGGGCTTGATGTATACACTAAAGCATCTAAAACATCTGTGTATCTATTGACAGCATCTAAAATATGTTCTACTCCATCCTTTGACGTTAAATCACTTTGTATAATTCTTAAACGCTCTGGTTCTTTAAGCGTATTTCTTAGATTTAGTAAACCAGTTTTATTACTATTGTAATGTCCAATAACATGAAATCCGGCATCAAGTAATTGCCTTGTAACTTCTAGGCCTATTCCACCAGATGCTCCAACAATCAAAGCTATTTTGGGTGTATCTTTTAATTGTTCTATAGATTGTTCTTCTACTTTTTCAAACGGAATGATTTTAACTTTAGCGTTACCTGTAGTTACTTTCTGTTTGTTCTGATTAAAAATTACAGTAGATAACTCTATACTCTCTTCTCTATCATTCTTTTTAAGTACTTCTGCAATTACAGTTATGGTATCTCCGATTCTAACCGGTAATAAAAACTCTAAACTTTGAGAAAACCAAAGCGCTCCATCTCCAGGTAATTTCGTTCCAATTACAGTAGAAATAAATGATGCACCCAACATACCATGTGCTACTTGTTTTTTAAAAGCTGTTTTTTTTGCATAGGTCGCATCAACATGTAGACGATTATCATCACCTGTTAATTCTGCAAATTTATCTATATCTTTTGCGGTAATAGTATGTACTACTTCGGCTGTTTGCCCTATAAAAATTTCAGAATATGTCATTTAATATAACTTTTAAGTACTGTTTTATTGAAAAAAGAACCTCCATATTCGAAGTATTTTTTCCTCAACTTTTTAATATCATTTGGCCTATAGGCTATAAGCTTTATTAGCGTATTTATAATAGATTTTTTCAACAATCCTTGTCGTTCATGAGATAAGTCTACATGGACTAATACACTTATTAAAACCTCTACTACATTTCGTAATTTAGCCTCCTTCTTTAATAATGAATGAACACCACCTTCATGAACACGATAAATTGTTGTTACATCCGGAAGTCTATAATAAGGCTGTTGACTCGTTATTAATAAATTTAAAGGCCAATCTCCAATTTTTAGATTAGTCATCCAATCTAAATTAGATATAAGTTCTTTTTTAAAAAGAATCGTTTGAGAATTTATTTTATTTGACTGCGCTAATGATTCAAAAGAAATCTCTCCTTCCTCTAAGATACTGTCATTATATGTATTTTCATTTTCAAAGAACCAACGGTTGTTTGTAGACACACCTCCATAACTTGGTTGTTGTTCTAAAAAATCGACTTGTTTTTGAAGTTTGTTTTCATCAATCCAGTAATCATCACCTTCACAAAATGCAATATATTTACCCTTACACGCTTTTAAAGTTCTTAAAAAATTTGGTAAAACACCTAAATTAACACTATTGTCTAAAAGTGTAATTTTATTATTCGATGCTGCTAATTCTTTAATAATTAAAGCAGTACTATCAGTGGAGCAATCTTCACCAATAACAATTTCAAAATCGAAATTGGTGTTTTGCCCAATAATACTTTCCAAACTTTTTTTTATGTAAGCCTCCTGATTATAGGTGATAACGCATACAGACACAATAGGATTGAGATTTTTATCTGCCATTATTTTAAAAATCTTTCAAATGGTTTTCTTTCTCTAATACGTTTTGCTGGTGATCCGTAATAAAGGCCATGA
Organism: Winogradskyella sp. 4-2091; assembly: GCF_045765065.1. NCBI lineage: Bacteria > Pseudomonadati > Bacteroidota > Flavobacteriia > Flavobacteriales > Flavobacteriaceae > Winogradskyella > Winogradskyella sp. 4-2091. The sequence continues at coordinate 166,451 of NZ_JBJKOD010000001.1, read as the reverse complement.
CTCTCTAAATCCTTAACGACTAAAGAACCACTGCCTACTACAACATTTTCTCCAATAGAAGTTCTATCTAAAATAGTCACACCTAATGCTATCGCAGAATATCTACCCAAATTAAAATATCCACCAGTTGTAACACCAGCTGATAATGATGAAAAATCTGCCATTGTACAATTGTGCTCTAAGGAACTGTTTGTATTTATGACGCAATGGTTTGACATGTTGGCTTCAGAATTAATAACAACACCTGGCATGATAACATTTCCAACACCCATTTTTGCGGTTGGACTTATGTAGGCGAATTTAGATATAGCGTTTATGAATTTAAAATCTTCACTTTGTTCCAAAATTTCTGAAACCACTTTTTCTCGCAAATAATTATCACCTAAACCAACAAGTCCTGCATTAAAATTATATTGTTTAGATAATTTTTGAATCTCATTTTGTCTACCAATAACTTTATAGCCATAAAAACTATCTCCTATATTAATAACTGAGTCAATTATCCCAACAATCGAATATTCTGGTCGATCTCTAAGAATATCTATTATTACCCTTGTTTGAGGTCCTGCACAGCATATGACAATATTTGTTGTTTTCAACTTAATAAATTTTTGATAATTAATAATTGATTTTCCTTACTCAATTTATCAAATAAAGGAAGCGTTAACACAAGCTTAGATTGCTGTTCAGACACTTCAAAAACATTTTCGCTTTCTGTGTAATTTAAAGTGTTCAAACTTGGAAAAAAATAACGTCTACAATAAATATGATTATCATCCAGTAATTTTTTCTTTTCTAACAAGTCTTCTTCCGTTTTAAAATATATTGGAAAGTAGGCGAAATTAAAACCAGGCTCATCAATAAGTTCTAATACTTTAAAGTCTTGACTAAGATGCTCTCTATACATTAACCATTGCTCCTTGCGCTTTTCTAGAACAGAAGACATATGCTTTAAATTTGCTATTCCCATAGCGGCATGGAACTCTGAATTTTTACCATTTATTCCTATGCCCCAAAAATCCTCTTGCCCATTATGGCCAAAGTTGCGCATATAGTTTATTTTATGAGCGACATCTTTATTGTTAGTGAATAACGCACCTCCTTCTACGGTATGAAATAATTTGGTAGCATGAAAACTAGTAGTGCTAATATCTCCATACTCAAAAATTGATTTCCCTTTATATGTAGTTCCGAAACAATGGGCTGCATCATAAATGACCTTTAAATTATGTTTTTTAGCAATAACTTCAATGGCTTCTACATCACAAGGGTTACCATAAACATGCGTTGCAAGAACACCTGTAGTTTGCGGTGTTATGGCAGCTTCAATTTTTTTAGGATTAATATTACAAGATCCTTTTTCTATATCTACAAAAACAGGCTTACACCCTTCCCATACAATACTACTTGTTGTGGCTACATAAGAAAACGGCGTTGTTATAATTTCTCCTGTGAGTTCTAATGCTTTAATAGCAATCTGTATAGCAATTGTCCCGTTATTTACATAACTAAAATGACCTTTATAGTTTAAAAACTTTGGGATTTCAGATTCTAATAAGTTAACTAAAGGTCCACTATTGGTAAGCCAATTTCTCTCGTACACTTCATCTAATAAGGCGTACAACTCTTGTTTTGGCGGTAAAAATGGTTTGGTTACAGGTATCATATTAATATCCAAGTTTCAGGTATAAATTTTGTTTTTTCAAAGAACGCCTGATAATCTTGATTTCGATACCAAGCCTTTGGCGCTAATACAGTTTTATTTGGGTTTTTATTTAGCCAAGCAGACCACCAACTGAAGGTTGAGTTAGCAATGATATTATGCTCACATGCTGCCATAAACATTAAATCAAAATAATCTTTATAAAGCTCTTTTTCTTCTATAAAATAAGTGTTTTCTAAAGTCTTGAATTCATTCTTAACCCATTCTATATCATCAGAAAAAAAAAGAAATTTATTTGAGGTCTCTTTGTTAGATTTAAAATAGTCAATACATCTATCATAATAATTACGATCTAAAGTTTCAAATAATTGATTCGCTCCTTTATCAGATATATAATCTGCACGACGAATATGAATTGAAATAAACTTATTTTGTTTTATCCATTCGATTTTTTTCTTGAATAGATCTGTTTTTAAATCTTCTTTTAATTCAATATTTTGTAAAAGTTCAGTCCTTATATTTTTAAAATATCCAGAATTAGCAAAATAACCATTAAGATATTGATCTTTTGGCGTTGCTTCTAAAATAGATAAATCTAATTCTCGATCTCCTAAACTATAATAACGCTTAGAGTTTCTTGGTTTTAAAGCGTTAGTTATTCTTTCAAATATAGAAAGATTTAAAAACGCATCTACTTCTTTTTTAGAATAGATTTTATTGTCAATTTTAAATGAACATAATCCAAACTTTCTTCCATAAGGATCGCTCTCAAAAGACTTGATATCTATTTTTAATTCTTGATTCCTTTGTTTCGCAATTGCTAAGCTAGCAGCATATTCAAATAATTGATTACCTAAACCACCTTTTAAATTAATGACTACCATTTATTTTAATTTTCTTTTTTGTCTAAAATAAAATTGCCCGATTCTCTTACCTATGTATGTTAAAAATGTAACATTATCAAAATAATTAATACCATATCCCATTTCGCTATTCACTTTTTTCATTAAAGCATTAGCATTTAAATTCTTTACTCTCTTATATGGTATAATCTGTCGATTCATTGGACGGATTTTACTAATCTTTTGGCCTCTACTATTTTGTCCTTTTTGAATATCTCCATTAACTTTATTATATGACGTAGCATTGCTTATAACGTTCTCATATTCTATCCCCATTTCGTCACACATCTTATTAAATACTAATTCTGGCGATTCAGTAAAATCTTCATATTTAAAGATAGGAATATTAAGTTGCTTTAAAGCAGTAATATAATTTTCATAATATTTAAAAAAGCTGATGTGGTCTGGTTGACCTCTAGAAATCCATACATCTATAGCATTTCTAACGAATCCTATTACAATTGGGTCGAGGTGTTTTAAATCTTCAAGTATGCTAAATGTATTACTTGGATTATTATTATTTTCTCTGAGCGGTTCAAAATCAACAATAGACCAATCTCGAATGATTAATTGCTTATTGTTATTAATACAATGCGCATTTAATTCTGTAGCTAATTCAGAAAAAGAATCAGATTTTAGATCTATATCGTACCAAGTATGCGCCTGGCTCTTAATATCATATAAAGGATTTAACATATCTACGCCTGATCCTCCACCTGAAGAATTCACTTCAGACATCACTACGGTGTCAGTTAAACTTGACAAACACTTATTAAGTATTGTACCACCTGAACGCGCATAACAAAGTATTATAATAGGTCTTTTCATTATTTTACAAAAATAACTTTAATTTTTTTCTTAATGTTGCGAATATACGGATTCAAAAAAACCATAGTTTCAATCCAATCCTCATTTTTAGATTTATAATTAAAATATATAAATAATATGCCAAACACGATACTTCCAAATATTAGATTGAGTAAATAATAATCTTTAAGAAAATAAACTAGCACATATACCAATCCTAATGCAACGACAGTATAAGCCACTTGTAAGAATATTTTCTTTAATGGGATACTAATTTTCAAGTTGATTTCTTTTGATGCAAAAAACAAATCAGTTATACCTGTTACACCAGCGTAAGCACCACTTACCAATACAAAACTAAAAATACCAAACGGAGCAGCTATTAAAAGTGTAATAGTATAGATTGTACGTTTTATCAATATATACCTTAAACTAAATCGAGATTTTCCCCTAGATATTAAAATATTATTACTCACGCTACTAATTGGCATAAAAAAACCTGTAATGCACAGTATTTGTAAGTAAGGAATTGTTTCTGCCCACTCGTCTGTTAATAGCAATAAGATAACTTCTTTAGAATAAAAAGCTAGTAATAACATTATAGGAACGTAGACAATGCTAAGCAGACCTATTGAAAATGAAAAGTACTTTTTTAGTCTATTCTCGTCATGTTTAATTTTTGAATATACAGGAAAAAGCACTTTATTAAGGACTGACGTGATAGTAAGCAAAGGCAACACCTTCATTGATTTCGCTCTATTATAAAACCCAACGCTTGCAGGGTTGTAAAATCTACCGATTATTAAAACATCAATTTGTTCAAAAATACGCGCAACAAAATTAATGCCTAACATATTCGCTCCGAACTTTAGATACCCTTTTACCTTATTTAAACTAAAATATAAACTCGGTTTTAATGGTGAGACTACCCAATAAATTATAGTGGTCAATCCTGCGCTTACTAAATTCCTTATTACCAAACTCAAAACACCAAAACCATCGTATGCCAAATACAATCCTAAGCCTCCAGAAACAACATTGACAAAGACGCCAATCATAGTTAATTTCTTAAAATCTAAGTCTTTTCTAATTAAGCTTCCTAGGCTACTGCTCATTGAGCCAAAGATTAGACCTACTGCAGATAATTGAAATAAAAACTCAAGTTGATTATCTTTAAAAAAATCGGCAAATAATCCAGACGTAAAAAAGAGAAAAATGAAGAGTATTATTCCAATCCCAAGGTTAAACAAAAATATACTAGAAAAATCTTTTTTATTTACACCACTTTTTTGAATTATCGCACTACCTAATCCAAAATCTTGAATAACATTAAGTACAGTAGTAATTCCCATAACCAAGCCTATGAGACCAAATGCTTCTGGCCCTAAAAGTCTAGCTAAAACTATTGAAATTATAAATGTGAGTAGTTGATTAGTTACCTGCCCTAATAAACTCCAAGAAATACCACTTACTACTTTGTTTTTAAGATTGTCTGCCACTTGATTTTAATTAAAGTTCAATAACAACTTTTTTTTGTTGTAATTTTTAAATCAACACCATTATTTCAAGTAGAACTAGCCTAAAACAATGCTTCAAAGTTAATCTCTCGAGAGCTTTTATATAATCTATTATCAAGTAATAAACTTTATATTACTATCCCCTTGCCGTAATCTTTTTCAAATAATCATAATAATCACCTTTTAGGCTCGCAGTTGATTCTATAATTGACTCCTTTGTAACCCAATCATAATTCATTGCGATCTCTTCTAAACAAGCAATTTTAAGTCCTGTGCGTTTTTCTACCGCTTTCACGAATTCTGTAGCTTCTGTAAGTGCTTCGTGCGTGCCAGTATCTAACCAAGCAAAACCTCGACTTAGTATTTGCAGTTTTAAGTTCTCTTCTTCTAGATAGCTTTGATTTACTGATGTAATTTCTAATTCTCCACGACTTGATGGTGTTACATTTTTAGCCACTTCAATTACAGAGTTCGGATAAAAATATAACCCAACAACTGCATAATTTGATTTTGGCACTTTGGGTTTTTCCTCAATACTAATTACATTCTTATCAGTATCAAATTCTGCTACTCCGTAACGCTCTGGATCACTAACGTAATTCCCAAAAACAATGGCTTTACCAGACTCTTCTACGGTTTTCACAGACTCTTTTAATATATTTTGAAGACCAGCACCATAAAAAATATTATCACCTAAGACCAAACACACATCATCATTACCAATAAATTCTTCTCCTATAATAAATGCTTGGGCTAAGCCATCTGGAGATGGTTGCTCTGCATATTCAAAATTAACACCAAATTTTTCTCCTGATCCCAACAGTTTTTTAAAATTTGGAAGATCGACTGGTGTAGAAATTATTAAAATATCTCTTATACCAGCGAGCATCAGAACTGATATTGGATAGTAAATCATTGGTTTATCGTAAATTGGCAATAACTGTTTACTCACACTAATGGTTAATGGGTGTAACCTTGTGCCTGACCCACCTGCTAATACAATTCCTTTCATCTACCTTATTTTATAATAAACCTTAATCTAAACTTAAAAATTTATCTCTTACTTCAACCAAAAAACACTAAAATTTAATGCGTTGAATACTGCTTATTGTAATAATCCTTATAATCTCCTGAAACTATATTATTTAGCCAAACTTCATTATCTAGATACCAATCTATAGTTTTCTCTATACCTTCTTCAAATTGTAATGATGGCTCCCAACCTAGTTCTTCTTTCAATTTTGTAGAGTCTATAGCGTAGCGCATGTCATGACCTGCCCTGTCTTTTACATAAGTAATTAACTTTTCAGACGTTTTTTCTTCTCTGCCTAGCTTTTTATCCATCACCTTACAAATTACTTTTATAAGGTCAATATTTTTCCATTCATTAAATCCGCCAATATTATAAGTATCACCGATAGTTCCGTTATGAAACACAACATCAATAGCTCTTGCATGATCCTTAACGTATAACCAGTCTCTAATATTAAGACCTTCTCCATAAACTGGTAGTGGCTTATTATTTCTAATATTATTTATAAATAGCGGTATTAATTTTTCTGGAAATTGATTTGGCCCGTAATTATTAGAGCAATTTGTTATCACTACAGGTAAACCATAGGTGTTTTGATATGCTCTTACAAAGTGATCTGAACTCGCTTTTGAGGCAGAATATGGCGATTTTGGATCATACGATGTTTCTTCTAAAAAATAGCCTTCCTGTCCTAGTGAACCAAATACCTCATCTGTTGAAATATGATAAAACAATTTATTAGAATAATCACCTTTCCAACTTTCCTTTGCTTGATTCAGTAAGGTTAACGTGCCCATTATATTTGTGTGTGCGAACTCAAATGGATTTGTGATAGATCGATCTACATGTGATTCTGCAGCTAAATGTAATACAGAGTCTATATCATACTTTTCAAATATTTCCTTTACTAAATTTTGATCGCAAATATCTCCTTTGATAAATTTGTAGTTCGCTTTGTCCTCAATATCTCTTAAGTTCTCAAGATTTCCTGCGTAAGTAAGCGCATCTAAATTTATAATATTGTAGTCTGAATACTTTTCTACAAATAACTTAACAACATGACAACCGATAAATCCAGCACCTCCAGTTACTAAAATATTCTTCATTCTATATTAATTTTACTTTAAGTTTATAGCTATAATTTCCCAAGAAAAGACAATAACTGATGCTTATATTTTTACACTTTTGTAAGCAGATTGATTTGCTTTAAACCAAGCATAAGTATCACGAATACCTTTATCTAAACTGTATTTTGGCAACCAACCTAAAGATTGTAATTTAGAACTGTCCATCAATTTACGTGGTGTGCCATCTGGCTTAGAACTATCCCAATTGATAACACCATTATGTCCTACGATATCCTTAATGGTTTCGGCCAATTCTTTAATTGTAACATCTGTACCTGTACCAACATTATAAAGATGTTCTGGCAATTTGTTTTCTACTGCAAATATTACGGCTTGTGCTAAATCATCGACGTGTAAAAACTCTCTCATTGGCGTACCGCTTCCCCATAACTCTACAGAAGCATCAGTTGGTTTTGCCTCATGAAATTTACGCATCATAGCAGGTAATACATGAGAACTTTTTAAATCAAAATTATCATTTGGCCCATATAAATTTGTAGGCATTAGGCTTACAAAATCCTTACCATACTGTTTCCTTATTGCCTCACAAGCTTTAACACCCGCTATCTTTGCAATGGCATACCATTCATTTGTTGGCTCTAAACTATCTGTAAGCAGATATTCTTCTTTTAGAGGTTGAGGCGCAAATTTTGGATAAATACAAGAACTCCCTAAGAATATAAATTTAGATACATCTGCATTGTGAGCGGCATCTATTAAGTTATTCTGAATCTGAAGATTTTCCATTAAAAATGGATACGGATTCTCATTATTCGCTAATATACCACCAACTCTTGCTGCCGCATCAATAATAATGTCTGGCCTATAATTATCAATAAAATCAATTACGGCTTGTTGGTTTCGTAAATCTAATTCTTTACTTGTTTTACCTACAATACTAGTGTAGCCTTTGGCTTCTAAAGCTCGCCAAACCGCAGAGCCGACCATACCGCGATGACCTGCTATGTATATTTTTGAATCTTTCCCCATATTACTCAAAATAATTCATGGTTTTAAAACCTCCCTTCTCAAGGTATTGCTGTTCTTGCATAACCTTAATGTCACCTTGCATCATATCTTTAACTAAATCAGCTAAGTCATACTGACATTCCCAACCTAATTTTTCTTTGGCCTTAGACGCATCTCCAATTAGCAATTCTACTTCAGTAGGTCTGAAGTAACGTGGATCTACCGCTAAAACCTCTTTTCCTATTTCAACTTGATATTTAGGATTATTACATTTAGTCACGTACGCTTTTTCATCTTCGCCACTACCTTTAAACTCTAGTTCAATACCAACTTCAGCAAAACTCATATGAACGAAATCCCTAATTCTTGTAGTTTTCCCAGTAGCGATTACCCAGTCTTCTGCTTCATCCGCCTGAAGAATCATCCACATCATACGAACATAATCCTTAGCATGTCCCCAATCTCTTTGTGCATCTAAATTTCCTAAATGGAATTTATCTTGTAACCCTAAGGCTATTCTAGAGACTGCTCTAGTAATTTTACGTGTTACAAACGTTTCTCCTCGTATTGGCGATTCGTGATTAAATAAAATACCATTACAAGCATACATATTATAGGCTTCACGATAATTCACAGTTATCCAATACGCATACATCTTAGCAACAGCATAAGGCGATCTTGGGTAAAAAGGTGTTGTTTCAGATTGAGGTACTTCTTGAACCTTACCATACAATTCTGACGTTGAAGCCTGATAAATTCTGGTTTTATTTTCTAAACCTAATAATCGTACAGCATCCAAAATTCTTAAGGTACCTAAACCATCTGCATTACCAGTATACTCAGGAATTTCAAAAGAAACTGCAACATGACTCATAGCCGCTAGGTTGTAAATTTCATCAGGTTGAATTTCTTTTATCAACCGGATAAGGTTAGTACTATCCGTCATATCACCATAATGCAAGTAGAAATTTTGATGATCTACATGTGGATCTTGATATAAATGATCTATTCTGTCTGTATTAAACAATGAAGAACGACGTTTAAGTCCGTGGACTTCATACCCTTTCTTTAATAAAAACTCACTTAAATAGGCACCATCTTGCCCTGTAACTCCTGTAATAAATGCAACTTTACTCATTAATAACTTTGTATATAAATGTTTAAATGCTCAAGCTAATTGTAATACAAATTTAAAAAAATAAGAAGACTTAAATAATCTACACAATTTTTAAAATTATAATGTATTCAAAAAAACTTCAACCAAATAATATATTCTTTAATTTACTTAACTAAAAACCAAGAATTCAACAATTCCTTCCTATTGTATAACATATCCTCCTTAGTGCTCCAATCTATTACTTGAAAACCTGCATGCTCACAAATAGCTTGTCCTGCAGCTGTATCCCATTCCATTGTAGGCGCAAATCTTGGATAACAGTCTGCTTTTCCTTCAGCTACCATACACAATTTAAGAGAACTTCCTTTTGATATTAAATTTACTTCGCCATGCGCGTTACGCATATCATTAACATACGCTTCTGTCTCTGGCGACATATGAGACCTACTAGCAACAACTGTAAACGTTTTATCGTCGCTTTCTAAAGGTAATTTTTCTCCTTCGTTCATTAAAACGTCTACATTGTAATCATCGAGATTAACTTTAACTTTAAAAGCACCCATGTCTCTGGTAGAAAAATACAAATCCCCTAAAACAGGTACATAAATAACACCTATTACCGTTTTCTGATTTTCAATTAAAGCTATATTAACAGTAAACTCGCCATTCCGTTTTATAAACTCCTTAGTTCCATCAATAGGATCTACGATCCATAATTGACTCCAATCTTTTCGGTCCTCATATGGTATTGATTTTCCTTCTTCAGATAATACTGGAATATCAGTAGTTCTCAAATGAGACATTATAACTTTATGTGACGCTAAATCTGCTTTGGTTAATGGCGAATTATCGCCTTTCATTTCTACTTCAAAATCATTAGAATGATAAATTTCTAAAATTTCTTTACCAGCTTCGAGGGCTGCTTCAATTGCAATCTTTAAATTGTTGTCCATTTAAAATAATTATATAATCATTCCTGCTCCAATGGTCTCATTGGTTTGTTCGTCAATTATAATAATACTTCCAGTTTGTCTGTTTCTTTTATAAGCATCATAGAACATAGGTTTAGCTGTTCTTATAGATAAACGAGCGATATCATTCATTTCAACACTAGTAATATCTTCTATGCGATGTAAGGTGTTGATATCTATTTTATACTTTAATTCTTTTACCATACCAATAGATTCATTGGTCGTATGCTTTATAACTACTTTAGTACGTGCTTGAATTGGTTTAGAACTCATCCAAGTTACTAAAACTTCTAAATCTTGTCCGATTTCAGGAACATTATTTTCTCTAACAATCATATCACCACGACTGTTATCAATCTCATCTTCTAATGTCATGGTTACTGACATTGGCGCAAATGCTTCTGATATTTGCTCGCCATTAAGTTCTATTGTTTTTATAGTAGACACAAAACCTGATGGTAAAGACTTCACTTTATCTCCTGGTTTAAAAACACCACCATCTATACGACCAGCAAAACCTCTATAGTCTTGATTTTCTAATGTATGAGGACGAATTACGGATTGAATAGGAAAACGACAATCTACTAAGTTATGATCACTTGAGATATGAACAGTTTCTAAATGGTACATTAATGTACTACCTTGATACCAATCCATGTTTTCAGAACGATTAACAACGTTGTCGCCATTTAATGCAGAAATAGGAATAAACTGAATATCATTAATTCCTAATTTTGAAGAAAACGCATTAAAGTCAGACACAATACCATTGTAAACGTCTTCACTATAATCTACTAAATCCATTTTATTTACACATACTATGGCATGAGGAATTCGCAAAAGAGATGCAATAAATGCGTGACGATGTGTTTGCTCTAACATTCCTTTTCTAGCATCAATAAGTATAATGGCTAAATTTGCCGTAGATGCTCCAGTAACCATGTTTCTTGTATACTGAATATGTCCTGGTGTATCTGCAATAATAAATTTACGTTTTGGAGTAGCAAAATAACGGTAAGCCACATCAATAGTAATACCTTGTTCACGTTCAGATTTTAAACCATCGGTAAGCAATGATAAATCTACATAATCAAATCCTTTAGATTTACTAGACTCTTCTACAGCTTCTAATTGATCTTGAAAAATTGATTTACTATCGTATAACAAGCGTCCTATTAAAGTACTTTTTCCATCATCTACACTTCCTGCCGTTGTGAAACGCAATAATTCTATATCTTGATAATCCATTTATTTATTTTTTTGCTATTTGCTATCTCGCTTTAGCGCATTTACTATATTCTAATATCTCTTTTATTCTTGAAAATCGTATTTTAAAAATAACCTTGTTTTTTACGATCTTCCATTGCCGTTTCTGCACGTTTATCATCAGCTCTACCACCTCGTTCTGTTGTTCTAGTCGTAGCAATCTCCTCGATAATTTTCTCTAAATCATCTGCTTCAGATTCAACAGCACCTGTAATTGGCATATCTCCACACGTTCGGTAACGAATTGTCATATTCACAACCTCTTCATTTTCCTTCAGCTTTATAAATTCTGAATTTGCCAAAATCACACCATCTCTTACAACACAATCGCGCTGATGAGAAAAATAAAGTGATGGCAAATCAATATTTTCTAATTTAATATATTCCCAAACATCCATTTCTGTCCAATTAGAAATTGGAAACACTCTAAAATGTTCGCCGTAATTTTTTCGGCCATTAAAGAGATTCCAAAGTTCTGGTCTTTGATTTTTTGGGTCCCATTGCCCAAACTCATCTCTATGCGAAAAGAAACGCTCTTTTGCTCTGGCTTTTTCTTCATCACGTCTTGCGCCACCCATTGCTGCATCTACCTTATATTCTTCTAAAGTATCCAACAAGGAAACAATTTGAAGTGAATTACGCGACGCATCTGCACCTGTCTCTTCTTTCGCTCTACCTTTATCAATAGCTTCTTGTACTGAACCAACAATAAGTTTAACACCTAACTTTTCTACTAAAGCATCTCTAAATGCAATAGTCTCTGGAAAATTATGACCTGTATCAATATGAATTAATGGAAATGGAATTTTTGCTGGGTAAAATGCCTTCTTTGCTAAATGTGTTAGCAAAATAGAATCTTTACCTCCTGAAAAGAGTAAAACCGGATTCTCAAATTGAGCCGCAATTTCTCTAATAACAAAAATGGCCTCTGACTCTAACTCTTTTAAATGATTAATTACGTAATTACTCATATTCCTTATTTTAATTTTTGTATTATAAAGTCTAAGATAATTTCAACCGATTCTTCAATTGACTGATTATCTGTTACTATTTCTAAATCTGGATGCAATGGTGCTTCGTATGGTGCCGAAATACCTGTCATGTTTTTAATTTCGCCTGCTCTCGCTTTTTTATACAAGCCTTTAACATCTCTACGTTCACATTCTTCTAGAGAAGTATTGACATATATTTCAATGAAATTTTCTACGCCTACAATCGTTTTTATATTCTCTCTATCTTGAATATATGGCGACACAAAAGCGGCTAAAGTTACTACGCCTGCTTCAACCATAAGATTCCCAACTTCAGCTATTCGTCTTATATTCTCTGTTCTATCCTCTGGCGCAAATGTAAGGTCTTTATTTATACCTTGTCTTATATTATCGCCATCCAATGTAAAAGTTGATATCCCTTTTTTGTGAAGTTGTAATTCTACCAAATTTGCCAAAGTAGACTTTCCTGAACCCGATAAACCAGTGAACCACAATAACATTGAGTTATGATTGTTCAATTTTACGCGATCAGCTTTTGAAACCGTGAAGTTATGTTTTACAGTATTAGAACTCATTATTACTTATTGATTATTTAGTTTTTCTAACTGCTTTCTTTTATTTCGTTTGTCCAACCCAAAATTAATACGATACCATAATTTTTCGTGACCAAAATACAACAGCATTTTAGTAATTACCTCTGCGCCTCCGATTTTTAATCCTGTTAGAGGGTTACCAGTAATCACCCACCCTAATATAATAGTATCAATTGTACCAACACCTCGCCATGAAAACGTTTTTAATATATGTCTCTTGTTCGATGATTTTATAGTAGACTTAAACCAAACCCTTTCGTGGATGTAATACAATACCATTTTAGTCAAGAGTTCACAAGCTCCCATTAAAACCCCTACACTTAAATCGCTAGAAATAAACCATGATAGCAGAAGTGTATCTAAAGTACCGATTAGACGCCAAGTGATCGTCTTAGCTAAATGCCTTTTACTAAATCTCAAAATTTAAAAACTTTAAACAACAAGAAACAACAAACTATTTGAGAAGAATACAAGCTGAACGTTCTGTTAAAATTATTACTCAATTACTTAACATTTTAGTAGTGTGCACATTGAATCTAGCATTAACTAAGATTTTACTTCATTAAACATAAACAGCTTATATGTCGGTTTATTTTGGCAAATATAAATAATAAGATTTTGACTTTATCATAGTTCGTTATAATTATAGCAATAAATACTTTATTTTAAATTTTAAGATTGAATCATTATTAAATCAATAAAATTCACTCAATAATTACAAGATTTGTAATATAATCACAAGAACATCATCACTATTCTAAAAAAATTAACATTTTATACGAAAAGACCTACGTAAACAATACCTTTCACCTAAGAAATCGCGCTCTAAAATTTTTTAATTCGCAAAATTTGTTATATTTGCGCCATCTAAAATCCCCAAAAACACTTACCTATCAAGAGGATACCCAAGTGTTTTAATGATTTAATTAAAATAAATTATGAAAAAAACTTACTTTTTTTTATTGGCTTTATCCATATTTTCACTTGGATTTAGTCAAACCATTGTTACTGTAGATCGTGCAAACATTGTAGGCCCTACAGACACTGGAAATGATCCTTCGATTTCTTCAACAGGATTTACAAGAGGCTCTGGAGTTAACTTGGCCTCTACTAGCACAAATTTCACGACAAGCCAGTGGGATGCGACAACACAAGCACAAGCTGAAATAAATAATGATTTTATTGAATGGTCCGCAATTGCAAGTGCTGACAATGAAATTGAATTAACAGAAATTGATTTAAGATTACGAAAAAATGCTAATGGCCCAGCCAACTGGCAAATATTCTACAGTTTAGATAATTTTGCAACTGCAGGTATAGCATTAACAACGGTTCAAACTACATCATCTACGTTTACCAACTTTAACTTAGGAAGTTTAAGTGTTCCAACAGGAGCAGGTGGTACTATTACCTTCAGATTATATGCATGGAATGCACCAACAACTGGTGGCTGGATTAGAATTGGCGGAAGAGGCGCATGGTCGCAATACGGAATTGCTTCACCTGGTTTTAGATTACAAGGTAATATCAATTCTACAACCCTTAACAGTACAAACTCTGATATTATTGCAACAAGCTATAATCCAACGGATAATATAGATTATGCATCTTATAGTGCTTCTTCAGGATTAACCATATCAAACTCTATTAAAGTTGGAGAATTTTCTATTAGAGATGGAGGTGCTTCACTTGTAGATACTGATTTGTTAGCAACAGTTTTAACTGATTTAGAATTTGGAATCTCTAACAGCGATGTTATTTCTACTTTAGCTTTATTTGACGGAACGTTAAATGTTGCTGAAGTTTCTGTGGTAGATGAAACTGCAACTTTCACAGGAGTTACAGGGCTAAGTGCATTAGATAACAGTTCTAAAACATTTGATGTTTATGCTACCTTTAACACAGCTGTATCAGATAATACTCAATTTCAATTAACTGTAAACTCTGCATCTGCTAATGTAGCTGTTGGATCTAGTTTCGAAGATTTCAATGCAGGTGGTGCGCAAACACCGATTGCAGGTGATGACAATAGAATAGAAGTAATTGCAAATGCTGTTGTTTTTGGTCAACAACCAACGAACACAAATCAATTTGAAATTATGACACCGTTTCCAACAGTTTTAACTGTTGATAGTAATGGTAATTTAGACGAAGATTATAATGGCACTGTAACTATTTTAGCTGCAGGATCTATGAACCCTTCATCAATTAGTTACTCTGTGATTAATGGTTTAGCAACTTTAAACACCGTTACATTTACAGAAAAAGAAACAGTTACCACAATTGCTGCATTAATTGGTGGCGTTGGTTTCGCAACTAGTAACGCATTTGATGTTAATGGGCCTTTAATTTCTATTGCACAACAAGATTTCGATGGTAGCACACCAGAATGGACATATTCTACTAGTATCCCTAGTTTTGATAATGGTTGGGGCACAAGTTATTTTGGTGTTATAGATAGCGCTGTTGCATCACCTTTAGATAATGCTTCTTTTTCAAACAATATATTTGGAGAAAACGATTTGAACAACACCTCTGGAGGTACATCTGGCTATGTCACAATAACCTTCGATACTATTGATATTAGCGCATATAATAATGTTTCTTTAAGTTTTGATTGGGACGTTGATGGATACGAAGCTAACGCTGATGATGTTCAATACCGTTTAATATACGATGGAGCTAATGAGCCATTAGTCTTTTTATTTGATGGTAATGGTGTACCTGTATCCGATGAAGGAACACTTAAAGTTAGTATACCAAACTCAGTGAATACTATTGCACTGCAAGTTCGTGTAAGAAACAACGGTGTAACTGGATATTCTGGTTTTGACAACTTTAAATTAACAAGTGTTTTTGACGGTTTATTATATACAGATAATGGATGGTCACCAAATGCACCATCTAGTTCAACAGGTGCTGATGACGCTTATATATTAGACGGTACTTATACTGCAGGTTCTAATATTCAAATTAATAATTTCTATGTTAATGATGGCGCAACAGCAAGTATTGCTGCAGGTCAATCAATAACAACAAATTCTGGTATTATAAATAATGGTGCGTTAGAACTGAATTCTTCATCGACGTCTTATTCTAGTTTAATTACAGATAATATTCAAGGTGAGGTTACTTATTTTCGTCATGTAAATCAGTTTGCTGACTCAGGCTCTACAACTGGAAAGAATGATTTGGTTTCAGCTCCTGTAACAAATAGTAGCCAAACGTTCTTAGCATTAAGAACAGCTAACACACAAATTCCATCAGGAACAATTGGAGGTGTGCCTTCTTATTTATTTGGTCCTTTTGATAATGACGCTTATGAATATATTAATTATACAGCTTCAGACGATCCATCGTTAATTGAGTCTGGTATTGGATACAGAACAGCGTCTACAGCTGCAACAGGTTCTACTTTTGAATTTGTTGGTAACGTTGAAACAGGATCTAAAAGTGTTGCCATTAACATCGGTGCAATTAGCAGTCAAAATTTAATTGGTAACCCTTACCCTTCTTATATTTTATTATCTGAATTTTTATCAGAAAATGCCTTAGCATTTAATCCAACCAATTATGGTGTATATGGTTATAGAGGCGATGTAATTGATGGATTTATTGTATGGAACCAAGCATACTCCGATGCTAATCCTACTGCAAAAATTGCTCCAGGACAAGGTTTCTTTGTAGCTTCAAAAACAGGAGGTGCAACAATTAACTTTACTCCAGTGATGAGAACCATTGGTACAACTGATGACTTTATTGTTGGAAGATCTGAAACTCAAAACTTAGCTAACGTAAGGTTACAAGTTGAAAAAGAAGGTGCTATTTATGGTACAGATTTATATTTTAATGATAATGCATCATTAAGCATGGATCCTGGCTATGATTCTGAGATGTTTGAATCTACATCACCAGAATTCTCTATCTACTCACACTTAGTGCAAGATAACTTAGGTAAAGATATGGCTGCACAATCGGTGAGCTATTCAGATTTAGATAATGTTACTATTCCTTTAGGAATTAATATTATTCAAGGTGAGCAAGCTACTGTAAGTATTAGTGAAAGCTTTATCCCTGAAAATGTTGAAGTAACATTAGAAGATAACGTAACTAACACGTTTACTAATTTATTAGAAGGTGATTATACATTTACACCGAGTACAACGTTAACAGAAACGGGTCGTTTTTATATTCATTTCAATGCGACTAATGCACTTGGTATAACGGATAATATCTTAAATGGTTTAGAAATTTACGCAATCTCTAAAACGATTGTTGTAAAAGGTCAACTAGAAGAAGATACTACTTTAAATGTATTTGATATACAAGGAAGAATTGTAAATACAACAGCACTAAATTCTCGTAACACAGAAAATAATGTAGATGTATCTAATCTTTCTGCTGGTATCTATGTTGTTCAATTACAAAGCAACATTGGTAACAGAACTCAAAAAGTTATTATTAAATAACCTTAATAAAACACTTATTATTGAAGCGCATCTATTTTAGATGCGCTTTTTTTTGCACATTTTTATAAAAATAATTCCAAATAAGAATATTTAGGAAATTCGCAACAGAAAGAAGTAAAATTCTTATAATTCTTATTTCTCCTTGTTACAATAAGGTGATTACTACATACTTCATAAGTGACCTTACTAAACAATAGGTGTCTAACTATTGATATTAACCGTTTGTTAATATTTAAATATATCATAAAACATCAGTTTTACTATATTTGTCATCCCTCATCCTTACAGACTTAACCACATTTTTAATCAATAAACGATTAACAAACACTATGCAACGGTTTTGAGTAAAATACTGTAAGATATTTCCATAAAAGGTTATTCTTCTTTTTCCTTAAAACTCGCGTTTTAACAATAATTAAATATTACAATGAGAAATTTTTACGCGTTTTTACTGCTTATTTTAATTGGAAATTTCGGGTTTTCGCAGACAACAGTTTTTTTTGAAGATGGAGGCGGTTCGGCACCAACAGGTTGGACTTTTGAAAATAATGTAACTAGTTTTGATATTGATCGCGGTAGTTATTGGTTAGCTGATGCAGGTAATCCGAGTGACGTTATTACCACTTCCGCTTATGATTTATCAACTTACACTGATGCTGAATTTACTATGACTATAGCTTCATTTGGTAGTGGAACTCATCGAGAAGCAAAAATAGAAATATCCTATGATGGCGGTACATCATATACGCAAACAGAAATTACAATACCCACCACATCAAGTTCTTATGCAAGTATTGGAACTGTTATTTTAAACTCCGTATCTAATCAAGTTGTTTTAAGGATCTCAAACAACGGAACTTCTGGAAGAGGTATAAGAATGAGAGATTTAGAATTAACTGCATCTGGGACAGCATCTACAAACGATACAGACACAGAGGTTTTTGAATCTACTCCCCAAATATCTGGAGCTACGATTACTGCAGCAAACACAACTACCGTTGGTAACGCCTTTGACGTTCTTGGCTTTGAGGTAGAAGACCAAGGAACAGCTGACGGATTGTCTACAAACATTACAACAATGCGTTTTGTACCTGGCGCAAACAACACTGCCGATTGGACAGATTTTATACAAGGTGTTACATTATTAGATGGTAACTTTGTTACACATACTCCAACGGTAACAATAACAGATACTGAAATTGAATTGATATTTGGCACACCTATTTCTGTAGCAGAAAATACAGCTTTAGAATTCTCATTGGGTATTTACCTTAATACAACAAACATCGTTGATGGTAGTGTGATTCAATTTCAAATAGATGAATCAGGTAGTTTTGATGCTGATGCAGCAGGCTCTGATTTCGCTGACCCTTACTTATTTGGTGATGTTATTGGTAATGATTTTACCATAGACGTAGATGCAACCACATTAGCATATACTGTTCAACCCACAGAAGTTATAATTAGTACTGTAATGGCTCCCAGTGTAGAAATAGTATATGCAGATGCTAATGGAAATGTAGATACGTTTTACACAGGAACAGGTGCTGACATTTCATTAACGACAGGTGGCAGTTTTGATGCTTCAGCAACAATAACAGTGGAAGCATTAAATGGTATTGCGGTTTTTGATAATTTATTTTTTGACACTTTAGGTACGGGAATTACATTAACAGCAAGTGATGACAGCGGTTTAGTTCCAGGCACTTTTAATTCAGATTTGTTCGATGTAATCGACGTTCCTGCAGGACCAGAAACCTTATGGGTAGAACCATTTACAGATAATTCCCTATATACTGTTACTTTAGGAGCTGAAGGTTATGATGGAATAGAAGATTATCTGCAAATTACTGATGGCTCAGATATAGACAAGAACTATACAGGCAATAACGGAAACTTTTTTGCTGGCCAAGATATTGATGATAGTGGTTGGGTAGGAAGTGAATCACCTAGTCAATTAACTTGGACAGGTATTGATATTTCTAATTATAACACTTTAAACTTTAGTGGCTCTTTTGCTTCTATTGGAGGAGGAATTGACGACTCTGACTACATCTTAATAGAGTATAGTATAGATAGTGGAAGTTGGACAAATTTATTAGCTTTTGAAAATGACGGATCAACATTTAATGAATCTTTTTTAGAAGATACCGATTTTAATGGTAATGGAGATGGTTCTAACCTTAGTGGTAATTTTACCCAATTCAGTAAGGCAATTGCAGGAACAGGATCAACTTTGGATTTGAGAATAACGTTAGCTATAAACTCTGGTGATGAAGAAATAGGTTTAGAAGATTTTTCTTTAACTGGCCTACCTGATTTTATCACATACATTTACGATGGTACAGCTTGGTCACCAAGTGATCCAGATGGTGTTTCATTATCTAATGAAGCCATTGTTATTGAAGCTGGTAATCCATCGCTTACTACAAATACAGACATCAACACTGTAGTGATAAATCCTGGTGCTAGTTTAACTATAGATGCTGGTGTAACTTTAACACTGACTACAGATTTAACTTTAGAGTCAACGTCTGCAAGTTATGCAAGTTTAATTTCTGATGGTACTATTACTGGTACTGTTATTTATAAGCGCCATGTGAATACGTTTAATTCAACTACAGGAAGTACTAATGGACAAAACGATCTTATTTCTGCACCTGTAACAAATGCATCGCAAACTTTTGGTGCATTTAGAGCTACTAATACTAATATACCTTCTGGTACAGTTGGTGGTGGACCAACTACATTTTACTTATTTGGGCCATATGACAACCATGCAGCTTCTAATCCCTATACTTTGTATTCTGACGCAGATGATGCAACAGCAATCACTGCGGGTACTGGTTATAGAACAGCATCTACCGATACGTCTACATTTACTTTTACAGGAGATGTTTTAACAGGTACTGTACCTGTTGCCATCTCACAAGGAACTGATAACGAATGGAACTTAATAGGTAACCCTTACCCTTCATATATTAATAGTGGCGATTTTTTAATATTAAATGCAGCCAATTTAGATCAAGATGCTATTGGTATATATGGCTATGATGGCGATGCAGCAAATGGTTGGACAGTGATTAACTTTAACAATTTAAACACAACAACTGACATAGCTCCAGGTCAAGGGTTTATGGTAGCAGCTGAAGCTGCAAGTGCAACTCTTAATTTCACACCTATTATGAGAACGGTATCTGGAGGCGATGATTTTATTGTTGGTAGAACTGCAGACTCTAATAGTCACTTAAGCTTAAAAATAGAAAACGGAGATGATCAATACAAAACCGATTTTTATTTTAATAATAACTCAACAAGATCTTTAGATCCAGGTTATGATGCTGCTCTATTTAACGGTCAATTATCAGATTTTTATATGTATTCGCATTTAGTTGAAAACAACAACGGAAGAAAAATGACCATACAATCATTAAATGAAATAGACCTTACAGATGTTATTGTACCTTTAGGTGTAAATGCTAATCAATTAGAGCAAATTACCTTTAGTATAGATCAGTCTACTTTACCAAGTACTGTAGAGGTTTACTTAGAAGATAATGTAACCAATACATTTACATTATTAACTGATGGTGATTATACAATTACACCAAACGCTAACTTAGATGGTATTGGTCGTTTCTATTTAAGATTTACCAATACAGCGTTATCTACTACGGAAACTACTTTAGATAATATAAACATCTACAGTAACGCAAGTGACAAAACTATTGTAGTTACAGGTCAGTTAACTGAAACAACAACTGCTACTATTTATGACATACAAGGACGTAAAGTAAGTTCTACATTATTACAGAGCTCTAACCGATCTCAAGCTATTGATGTTAGTACTTTAAGTATTGGAGTATATGTTGTAGAGCTTGTTAGTGGTACACAAAACAAAACTCAAAAAGTTATTTTGCAATAATTTTTATAACAACTAATAGAATTAAAAACGCACTAAAATTGTTTTAGTGCGTTTTTTTGTGCCTTAAAATATTTTCGTAATGATGCATACTGGTCAATAATTAGTTTAAAGTTATTATATTTGCAACTATCTAAAAATCAGACTAAACTTAATAACTATATAATAATGACAAAAAATTACTCTTATTTTATTCTAATGCTCGTATGTGTATTTTTTATGCCATCAGCATTCTCGCAACAAGATGTTTTTAGCCGAAGCGAGGTGTCCACAGGAAATTTTGGTGATGGCGAACTTCCTTGGTATTACGCTACTGACAACAATAGTCAAGGTGATCCAGATAGCGGAAACACGACTAGGAATTTTGTGAAGATTGGTCACGACAATAACACAACGATGACTACAAATGGTAGATATTATTTAGTGGCTTCATTGGATTTTCAAGCAAGTATTACCGCAGATAGAACTATAAACAATTCAGGTGGTGGATTATCTGCATCTGGAGGAATTTATAATGCATCTAGTGCAACTCACACTTTTAATACACCAATAGGTATTGATGGGGTAAATGTTCAAATACACGCCAACGACACTGGTGGATTGACTCTAAATGAAACCATTTTCATCAATAGTAATACTGTTGAATTTGGCAATACAGGTACAGGAATTATAACTGTTGGAGGCGCAATGGAAGGTACAGGAAATGTTACTAAAGTTGGTCCTAACACACTCGTTTTATCTGGAGATAACACACATTCTGGTACAACAACTATAAATGATGGTTTATTAATTTTAAGCGGCAACCTAACCAACTCGGACGTTACTGTAAAAGCTGGCGCTACTATAGAAATCGATGGCACATGTGCTGTAAAATCGATCACAGTTGAAGCTGGTGGTAATATTCAAGTAAACTCTGGTGCTAATTTAACATTAACAGATGATCTTACTTTAAATTCAACATCTAACTTATACTCTAGTTTAATATCTGATGGTACAATTACCGGAACAGTAAATTACAAACGTTATGTAAATGGTGCTGCAGGTACAGGTACAACAACTGGTGCAAATGACTTAGTAAGTTCTCCATTATCTGGAAGCACATTTGGTATTTTAAGAAACGATGTAGATACCGATATTTTATCTGGAACAATTGGAGGTGGGACAACAACATTCTATTTATTTGGCCCTTTTGACCCAAATACTAATGAATATACATTGTATAGTTCAGCAGATGATTCCGAAATATTAGCGGCTGGTAATGGCTACAGAACCGGATCAAATGGCGGAGGAACCTATACCTTCACAGGAAATGCTGAATCTGGCATTGTCACAAAAGGTATAATAGCGCCAGTTGGACCTAATTCTAGTGTATGGAACTTAATAGGAAATCCATATCCTTCATACATTAAATTGAAAGAATTTTTATTAGCAAATAACGGAGAATTTAACTCAGGAAGTGCTGGTGTTTATGGTTACGATGGTACGGCATCTGATGGATGGACTACTTGGAATCTTGCGTATGCTTTTGATCCTGCAAATGACGGTGAGGTTATTGCACCTGGTCAAGGTTTCTTTGTGGCTTCAAAATCTGGAGGAGGAACTGTTACTTTTGATCCTTCACTTAGAACAATAGGTAATAGTGATGACTTTATTGCTGGTAGAAGTACAACAGCAGTAACTAACCTAGAATTAACTTTAAGTAATTCCACTACAGATTTTGTAACAGATATTTATTTTACAGAATATTCTACACAAGGTTTAGATCCTGGATTTGATAGTAGTTTATTTGGTGGAACTGCACCAGACTTTTCAATATATTCAGAATTATTAATGGATAATACAGGTGTACCAATGTCTATACAAGCCTTAGGCGAAACCGACTATGGCGATGTTACTATACCATTAGGTGTTAATGCAGCACAGGCAGAACAAATTACATTTTCAATTTCAGCAAACACCTTACCTAGTACTACAGAAATTTATTTAGATGATACATTAGAAAGTACTAGTACATTATTAACATCTGGAGATTATACAATAACACCTACAGAAGACTTAAATGGTGTAGGCCGTTTTTATTTAAGAACAACAGATAGTACATTATCAATAACTGAGAATGATGGTAATAAGATTACTCTTTTTAATGACAGGTCTGATAAAACTTTAATAGTATCTGGAGTTTTATTTGAAAACACTACTGTAAGTATAATTGATATTCAAGGGCGTGTTGTAAAAACTTCAATACTATCATTACAAAATCAATCACAAAAAATTGATGTTAGCAATTTATCTACAGGAATTTATGTAGTTAAACTAAGTAATAGTATTCAAAACAAAACCCAAAAAGTTATTATCAGTAACTAAACTTTTATCAAACTACTACTCTATTCTTAATATGCCTATAATAGTGAGTATAGAGTGGTGGATTTGTTTGTAAAACCGTAAAGATTACCTTAAGAAAACCATACAATCCATAAAATCGTAAGTAACTTAGAATGTTTTATTTAAGTATACTGCTAAAAACAAGCCTATATATTGCATATTTAGTAGCTGTTACTTGATTTTAAAAGGAATAAAGAAAAATTTTGTAAACCTTTTCGTATTTTACTTTAATAAATAAAATAATTTACTATTTTTGAACTCAAATTTAGGGCAAAAGCCATGAAGAAAAAGAACAACACAGATAAAATTACACGTAAGGAAGCCATTTCAAAAATGGGAAAGTATGCTGCATTAACAGCGGTCGGAACTTTCGTGATATTAAATCCTCTTAAAGCACAAGTAGGTTCAGTACCTGCAGATCCAGGAGGAAACCCTTTCGATTAATATTCACTTTATATTTTGAACAATAGCTTAGCGCCAACTTATCAGAAACTGATTGGTAGGATGTGGGTATTGTGGTATTCAGTATCCAACAGTTATAGTATCGTTGATACTGATTTTAAATTTCTAATAGATTCATATTTAAAAGCATGTTCTAAAATAGAATTTAATTCTATTTTATCTAAAGAAGAACCCAACGTAGATATAGATCAAATTACGAATACCATTGAGCAATATCTAAACAATTGCAACATACCTAAGGTTAAAGATGTAATACGTACATCGACCTTCAATGGTAAAAAGCAAACTATTACAATTCTCTATAGAATTAACAATAAAATAGTTCAGATTAATTATGACTCTGAACTTGTACAAAAAACCATTCACCCAGCAATTGCGCACTATTCTATAAAAGAAACTCAACTAACTGATATTATTTATGATATTTATTTAGAGGACGATTACTTATTTCTATTTGAAGATCAACAATTAATTACCAGTGCACCTAAGCGCGAGTATCATAAAATTCAAGGTAAATTCACAATGCTTTTACTATGTGCTATTCATGACAAAGTAGAAGATGATTGGATTAGTACATTCCATGGATCAACCTTAACAGATGGCAACTCTTCTATTCTTTTTGCAGGAAACTCAGGGAAAGGCAAGAGCACATTGTGCGCTTTGTTGACAACAAAAGGATTTCATTTATTAGCAGATGATGTTTCGCCAATGCTATATAAAAACCAGGATTTCTACTTTAATCCAGCAGCAATTTCTATTAAGGAAGGTGCTTTTAAAATACTTGAAAAAGACATCCAAGGTTTTGATAACTTACCAATTGTAAAATTTAATAAAGCAAAAGGTTATTTAAAATATCTACCATGTGAGCATCCAAATAAATTGCATTATCCTTGTTTCGCAACCATTTTAGTCAATTATAAGGCGAACACTACAACAGCGGTTAGAAAGGTTACAGTAAAAGAGATGTTAGAAACCTTAATTCCGGATTCATGGATTTCTCCAAACCCTGATTATGCAAAAGCATTTTTGAACTGGTTAGAAAACATTGAAATTCTTGAATTAACATATAGTGATATAGATTCCGCAGTTCAAGAAATTTCAAATTTGTTTAAATCACAGTATAAATAATTATTATATTCTATCTTAGAAGTGTATTAATCATTTATGGACAACTACGCGAAAACATTTCAATATATTGCTGCAATTCTGAGTTATAAAACTCCGAATACAACCATAGAAGAAACTATCAGTCATCCAAAATTTAATTGGGATTCTATAGTTATCGAAGGCAGTAAATACTTAGTACTCACTACGATTTATTGTAGATTAAAATCACGTGAGCTATTACATCTTCTGCCAGAAGATTTAGTTAACTATTTACAAGAGATTTCATCGATAAATAGAAATAGAAACGCTTCTATTTTAAAGCAAGTACACTTTATCTCTAAAGTTTTAAAAGAACACAATATTGATCATGTGTTTTTAAAAGGCACTGCATTACTCGTTAGTGGAAAATATGAAGATATAGCAGAACGCATGATTGGTGACATAGACATATTAGTGGATAATTCACAGACTGAGCAGGCTTTTAATCTTTTAAAATCTAAAGGTTACTCAAAAACATTTGGTTATGCTTACGAGAAAAAAGACTTTCGACATTTAGATCGTTTAATATCTGAAAACGAATTGGCTGCGATTGAAATTCATTCCAATTTATTAAATAAAAACGATCGACATTTAATAGATATTCAATCTGTTTTAAATTCAAAAATAGAAGTTAATCATATTTCAATTCCTTCTTTTCAGGATTTAAGTCTACATCAAATTTTAGGCTGGCAACTCAATGATAAAGGACATTTTTATAACTTTCCAAGCTTTAAAGTATTATATGATGTCATTGTAACTGACTCTCATAAAAACAAGGATCTTATTTCAACCCTTTTCAAATTAAAATACGGACAATCGTTTATCGCTATTGCTCAAATCTACTTTAACGAATTTTCATATATAAAGGCTAATCGATATATGAAATATATTCAATCTTTACATAAGGTAAACATGAAATATAAGCCAATTAGAGTCATTCAAAATATCACTAAATCTACTTATAACTATATTAGAACACGATTAAATCTAATTTTCACTAACAAATACTATTCTAAACATTTATGGAATATGATTTTTTCCAAGAAAATCAATTAAAAATCACACGTAATTAGCAAACCATTTTAACCATAAAACTCTAATAACGAGTTTTCAAAATGAAAATTTTAAGATTTTCCTTAATATTTCTCTACTTTTTATTTCAAATTTGAACTATTTTTAACTTATTTCTACATTTATTGTAATAATTTACTTCAATATTTGTTTTATAATCCATAAAGTTTACCTTTGGTCAAAATTATTTTAGCATGAAAAAAATATTTTTAATTGTATTAATTGCATCTTTTAGTTTATCATCTTTCGCTCAAAGAAGCGATAATGATTGGTATTTAAGTATTGGTGTAAATGCAATCAATAGTTTAGGATCTCGAAACCCTATTTATCAACCAGGTGATTGGACGTTTGAGTTCCCAATTTCAGCAGCAGTTGAATTCAATTGGTCAGAAGATTTTGCTATTGAACAATCAATTACTTTCAATGGTTTTGCTGAAAGCAGTAAAATTGATGTAGTCCCTTTTGGTCCTTTACCTAAAGACTATAACTACGTTTCATTAGATACACATTTAAAATATTATTTTGGTCGCCACATCTTTAGAGATGCAGATTGGATAGATTTTTACGCTAATGCAGGTATAGGATTTTTTCACATTGATGAAACAAATATTTCTGCAAACCTTGGTGGAGGTGTTTTATTTTGGTTAAACAAAAATAGAACTTTTGGATTGAGAGCTCAAACCATCGGTAAGTTCGCTTTTAACCACAAAGACAGTGGATTTGATAACAATCATTATCAATATCACTTACAAGCAATATTCAAATTATAAGTATAAACTTAGTATAGAAAAAAAGGGTAACATTGATTGTTACCCTTTTTTTATGCTTATCATTAAAAGCAGCTTTACTGAAGATGTTATGGTTTAACTTTTGTTTGCAAGTTGTCCGCATGCTGCATCAATATCTTTACCTCTACTTCTTCTTACGGTTACTGTGATATTATTAGCTTCGAGAACACTAACATACATATCAATGGCATTTGAGTTGGCTTGTTGAAACTCGCCATCATCAATAGGGTTATATTCAATAAGATTGACCTTGCTTGGCGCAAACTTACAGAAATCTACTAATGCTTGGGCATCCTTACGTTTGTCGTTTATACCGTCCCAAACAACATATTCATAGGTAATTCTATTTTTTGTGGCCGCATACCAATATTGTAATGCCTCTCTTAAGTCGTTTAAAGGAAATGTAGCATTAAAGGGCATTATTGATGTACGAATTTCATCAATAGCAGAATGTAGCGAAACGGCCAACTTAAATTTAACCTTATCGTCTGCCATTTTTTTAATCATTTTTGGCACTCCAGATGTTGAGACTACAATCCGTTTTGGCGACATACCTAAACCTTCTGGAGATGTTATTTTTTCAATAGCTTTTAAAACATTGTTATAATTCATAAGAGGTTCACCCATTCCCATAAAAACAATATTGCTCAAAGGCCTATTATGATATAATCTGCTTTCATTATCTATAGCCACGACTTGATCATAAATTTCATCAGGATTAAGATTACGCATGCGCTTTAACCTTGCGGTTGCGCAAAATCTACAGTCTAAACTACAACCGACTTGAGAAGATACGCACGCTGTTGTTCTAGTAGCCGTAGGTATTAGAACAGACTCTACAATTAAATCATCGTGCAAGCGAACAGCATTTTTTATTGTACCATCTGAACTTCTTTGCATTTGATCTACCTTAATATGGTTTATTACAAAATTGTCCTCTAACATTTGCCTTGTTTCTAAAGATACATTAGTCATATCCTCAAAGCTATAGGCAGACTTTTGCCATAACCATTCATATACCTGGTTCCCTCGAAATGCTTTATCGCCTTGTTTTACAAAAAAGTCTCTGAGTTGCTCTTTTGTTAATGCTCGTATGTCTTTCTTTTTTACGTCCATGAAATGCAAAAGTACTTAAATGAATTTGGTTTCTGGTTTAAATAAAAAAAGCCTCAATTAAGAGGCTTTTTTTATTAATATTAATTTTACTTAGATGATTAACATTGCATCACCATAAGAATAGAATTTATATTTTTCTTTAACGGCTTCTTCATAAGCTTTTTTCATAAAATCATGACCAGCAAAAGCAGAAGTCATCATTAATAATGTTGACTTAGGCGTATGAAAATTAGTAATCATGCAATTAGCTATACTAAAATCATAAGGAGGAAAAATAAATTTATTTGTCCATCCTTCAAATTCATTTAATCTTCCGTTAGAAGACACTGAACTCTCTACTGTACGCATAGATGTTGTACCAACTGCACAAACACGTCTTTTATTCTCTATACCTTTATTTACAATATCTGCAGCTTGTTTAGTTATGATAATTTCTTCACTATCCATTTTATGCTTAGATAAATCTTCTACTTCAACAGGGTTAAAAGTACCTAAACCAACATGTAAAGTTACCTCAGCAGTTTCTACACCTTTAATTTCTAATCGTTTTAATAAATGTTTAGAAAAGTGTAAACCAGCTGTTGGTGCTGCTACTGCACCTTCGTTTTTAGCATAGATAGTTTGGTATCGCTCTTCATCTTCTGGCTCAACCTCTCTATTAATATACTTTGGTAAAGGTGTTTCACCTAACTGCGTTAATTTTGCTCTAAAATCAATATAAGAACCGTCATAAAGAAAACGTAACGTTCTACCTCTAGACGTTGTATTATCAATTACCTCAGCAACTAAGGTTTCATCGTCACCAAAATATAATTTATTTCCTATTCTAATTTTACGAGCAGGATCTACTAATACATCCCAAAGGCGTTGTTCTTGATTTAACTCACGTAATAAAAACACTTCTATACGTGCTCCTGTTTTTTCTTTATTTCCATATAGTCGTGCAGGAAAAACTTTAGTGTCATTCATAATCATCACATCACCTTCATCAAAATAATCTATAATATCTTTAAAAAGCTTGTGTTCTATAGTTTGTTTTTCTCTGTTAAGTACCATTAATCGCGACTCATCTCTGTGTTCTGCAGGATGCTCGGCAAGTAATTCGTCTGGAAGGTCAAAACTAAAGTGTGATAATTTCATGTATTTTATTTTTTTTACGAATTGCAAATATACAATCTCAACATAGGCCTTGTCAAGTAAATGACTGTTTATTTTAAATTATAAAGCCTAATTGAATTTATTTATATAAACGAATAAAGGATAAACCTGTAATTAAAACTATTAATTAACTATTTTAATTGAAAACCAATCGCTTTAAAATCTTCCCAAAATTGAGGATAAGACTTACTAACTACATCTGCATTTTCAATATTTATATCTGTTTTTAAACCTAATGGTGCAAATGCCATTGCCATTCTATGGTCGTTATACGTTGATATAGTAACATTAGAAAGGATAGTATTTGAAGGTTTTAAATGCAAAGAAGCATCTGTGATCATTACTTCGCCTCCTAATTTTTCAATTTCTGTTTTTAAGGCTACTAAACGATCTGTTTCCTTAATTTTTAGAGTATGCAAACCAACCATATAGCATTCTAAGCCTAAACCAAATGCTGTAGCTGCTATTGTTTGTGCAATATCTGGCGCATTTCTTAAATCTAGTTCGGTTAATGCTTTTTGATCTATTACATCCGTTTTTTCTAATGTTATTTTATGCTCTTTGTAAGTCGTAACAACACCAAAACTCTTATAAATAGATGCCAAAACAGAGTCTCCTTGTAAACTTTCCTTTTTATAAGATGCAATTGAAATTTCAGTACCAACATCACTTAATGCAATTAAACTATAGAAATAAGATGCCGAAGACCAATCTGATTCTACAACTAATGTTTGCTTTTCAATCTTTTTGGTTGCTGTTTTTACAGTTATGACATTACCATTAAAAGTTGTATCAATACCTATAGATGCCAACAACGCTAAAGTCATTTTTATATAAGGAACTGATGTAATTTCTCCTTTCAATGTTAATTCTAATCCATTGTCTAATTTTGAAGCTATTAGAAGCAGTGCTGAAATATATTGACTACTTACATTTGCTTCTAAAGTAACTTTGTTTACCGTTAACTTTTTTCCTGTAATTTTTAAAGGAGGATAACCATCGTTTTCTAAATAAGAAATATCTGCTCCTAAAGTTTTTAAGGCGTCAACCAAAATACCTATTGGTCGTTCTTTCATTCGTTTAGACCCAGTAATTGTAACTTCTCTATCATTTTGAATAGAAAAATAAGCCGTTAGAAATCGCATTGCTGTGCCAGCATGATGAATATCAATTAAACTTTCTTTTGATCCTAAAGCCTTTTGCATGAGTACAGAATCATCCGAATTTGAAACATTTTTAATTTCAATTTGTGGATACAATGCTTGTAACAACAATAAACGATTTGATTCGCTTTTTGATCCTGTTATTTGAACGCTTTTATGATTTTCTAACTTTGATAATTGGATACTAATGTCCATAAAAAGATGTTTGCTTATAAAATGGTACAGAGAAAATCTATCGATTTCCCTAATAAAGCGCCAAGATAATAAAAGTGTAAAGAATTACAATTAGTAAATGAAGAACCTCTAATGTAAATTATAAAAATTAATTACTCCTAGTATTCTGCGACCTTCTCTGTACATAGACAAAGTACTGTTTAAGCTAATTGACGCTTATAATATAATTGCTTATTAAATGCTGCTTCTTTTAATTTATTCAACTTTGGATAGTTGTTCACTTTAGAATTAGCTACTTTAGAGATGACATCTAATTGTTCTATCCTAAGATATTTATTATAAATTAATTTATTACCATAAAAATCTATTCCATTAATGTCATTTAATGAATCTGATCTTAAAAATTTTTGCCTATGATTTTCTAGATTCGTTTTATCCTTTAATTTGTTTTTTCGGACATAAACATAACCATTAATTATAGCCACTACGATGATTAATACTACAGCATAGATGAGCATGGTATTTTAGGTTTATTTTAGTTTCTCATTATTATGGTGACGATCATGATCTCGCTTAGTCTTTTTATCCATCTTTTTATCAAATGCATCTTGTAGATCTATACCTGTTTGGTTCGCTAAGCATAATACCACAAACATCACATCAGAGAGTTCTTCGCCTAAATCTTTGTTTTTGTCGCTTTCCTTTTCACTTTGTTCTCCATAGCGCCTCGCGATAATACGGGCTACTTCGCCAACCTCTTCGGTTAACTGAGCCATATTGGTAAGTTCGTTAAAATAGCGTACACCATGATCCTTTATCCAGTTATCTACTTCTTTCTGTGCATTTTTAATATCCATATCTATCCTTTAGTTAGTACTACTTGCTCAACATGTTTTTCCACTATTTTACTATAAAAGGCTTTAAAATCCTTATAGTCTTCTGCCAAAATTAAGGGATTAATAATGTTTAATTCTGCTTTTAATTGCAAATAATTTCCATTTTGTTTTAAAAGGTAAGTAAATTTTACGTTAGCATCCTTAAACGCTAGTCCTTCAGATTTTGGCAATGACTCAATAACATAGCCATCTGGCAATTTTATATTAACTAGATATTTATCTTCATGTGGAATTACAAAATCAATAGGATACTGACGTTCCTCTAATTTAAAAGGGTTTTCTTTTATGGCTAAAAATAATAATGGAGAAAAATAAACCTTATCGCCTACTTCATCTATTCCATCTGAAATTTCATAAACGTATTTTAATTTAACGGGTTGGCTTGCATTTTTTATGTTCTCTACATTTAATTCACTTATTTCAATGGCGCCTTTATTATTTTCTAAAGATTTTATGTGATCTTCAGTGGTCATAGTTGCATACTTATTTCTATAATAGAAGGCATTATAATTTGTTAATTGTTTAGACACTTTACCAGTAACAGTGAAATCTTCATCTATAGTAGCATTCAACATTGTTGATTCTACAGATACTTTACGCGGTTTTAGGTCAATCCATTGAGAATTATTTTTATCCTTAATTAATCTTCCTTGCCAATTTAAAACACGTTGTGGTAAGATATTATTAGTACTATATTGTTCTGTTGCATCTATTAGCATAAGTTGATCACCTTTTATTACACTGCAGATGACATAATTAAAACCTTCTCGAGATGGAAATAGCGGAACACCATTATTTCTAGTACTTAAGACAACCGGGTTTGCATTCACTCCTTTTGAGCGAAGCATTGAAACGATCATTAAATTAATATCAGCATCATTCCCTTCTCCATTTTTGTAAGCTGTTCTAACTCCATTTTGGGCATATTTACCATAGCGTCCATTCCACTTTACTTTAGATTTCACTAATTTTTCAACTAAAAAGGCTTTTTCAAAATCATCATCCACGCCTGTTAAAACAGCTTCAAGATCATCCTTATAAATATTAAACTTACCTAATTGACCTCCAAAGTTTTCACTATCGTATATAATTTCTGATACCTTCTCCCATGAGGTAGAAAGTGTTTTTTCTATTATTTTATCGGCATTTAAATACGCTGTAAGTTCAATTGCCATTTTGCTTCGGTAATTGTTCATATTACCAGAATAAGCCTCCTTTCGTAATGCCGGAATATCAAATTCATTAATTGTAGAAATATCAATTTTATAACTAAATGGGACTGTTGTATTTTTACTTGTTTCTACCACCTTAGGCAAGTAAGCCGCCTGAAAATTTAATTGTTTGTTATAAATGTAGTATTCTGGTGTTGCTATTCTAACCTCTAATCTATTTACCGGAATATTATATTGAAATATAACATCATCAATACTAAACCTAGGTGATGTAATAGTATACTTATATTCTATAACCGTACCTTCTTTAACATTTGGTAAAGTGAAAGAGTTTATATCTGTATATTCGGTATATTCTTCTGAAAATTGACCATCACTTTTTAATTTATCCTTTTCAATTTTTCCATTTACAAGGTTATAAGACACACCCTTTAGACCTGTTAACTTCTCTTTTTGACTTGTGCCACTATACAAGTACACTTTTTCCGTTGCGAAGTCAAAACCGTCCTTATTATAAATTTTAATGCGTTCGTGTACTTTACGACTCTGCATAAAACCTTGCCCTTGTACAAAATAAAAATCTATTTTTTCACTTCGATATAAGATTGCTGCAGATGCCGCCGAATCTTTAGGATGAAATTTTTCTTGTAATTCTGCTTTTGAAATTTTGCCAAAATCAAAATTTTGAGCGTTGAGGCTAAAGCCTAAAATAACTGCAGTTAAAATTAATAGCTGTTTCATTAAAAATGATTTTAAAGTTTGGATTAATTTAGTAATTGGGTATTTTGAAGAATATTTATGATTGCACTAGCACTACTTTACTTTTGTCGTATTTCACAATTTGTTTTCTAAAGCTTCTAAAGGCTTTGTATTCTTCTTTAGGATAGTTTCCTTTTAACAACATATATTGTCTAGTATATTTCAATTTGTTTCCTTCTAAGACTTCGATTTTAAAACTATAACTTCCAAATTTGGTTGTTATCTCTTTAGCATCTGTCATGGCTTCTACCTTTAACCCTTCTGGTAATTGAATTATAAATTCATCTGTATCCTTAAAAGCCCTATCAATTTTAAACTCTAATTTTCGCTCAGTATATCTAGGTGGAATATCAGTTACTTTATTAAACAAATTAGGCTGAAAAATAAGTCGCGTTCCACTTTTTGAGGCATAATTACTAGAAGACATTTTTACTGCTTCCTTATAAACTATAGCATCCTTATCATTAGAAATATTAATATTATCAATAGTTAAATTATTAATATTATCCCAATAATCTTTATAGTGAAGATGTTGATCACGTTCTGTATTATTTTCTATACCTTGATGAATGTCATACTGAAAACCTGTAGTTACAATATTTACATCTGCAGTGAAGCTGCCTGAAGCATCCATAATTACGTTAGCCGTTGTGTTTTGCACACTATCATCTGCATTATATATTTTTGTATGCACAATTTCGCCACCTTCTGGCTTAACCAATAAAACATCTCTATCATCTGTAAAACCTGCAGTAAAGCCAAATGGATTAGTTTGACTGGTGCACTCTAAAAAAATGTTTTCGTCTTCATTAGGCACACAAAGAATAACATGGTTCCCTTCAACTGAAGAAAATTTACTATCAATATCTCTAAGGCTTCGCCCACCATAAACGACCGTGTAATAAGACGGAACATCTACAGCCTCTAACAATGCTTTAGTATAATTGGTTAAACCTTTACAATCTGCATAACCTAACTTATCTACATCATTTGCCAACATTGGTTTCCATCCACCAATACCAACTTGTATACTAATGTAACGTGTTTTATCTTGCATGTACTTGTAGATAATTTTTGCACGCTCTATTTTATCGTCTACACCTTCCGTTATTTTTTTTGCATGTGCTTTGGTTTCTTCAGGAATGTAATCTGTACCAGTTAATAGTTTATCATACATCCATTTACCAAAATCACTCCAATTTTCATTGGACCCTTCAACACCAACCATCTCAAAATTTTTAAGAGCCACTTTATAATGGGGAATCATATTTTGAAAATCTGGCGTGTAGGCTTCGTACTTAATGCCGTTGATATCTTCAGCAACAAAATGATTTTCTGAAATTTCTTTTATTTTATAATCACCAAATTTTATTTGTTTGGATTTCAAATCTATACCTGCTGAATTAATAATTTCATAATCAGAATGTTGAACACTTACATAATAACCATCTATAGGATACCAGCCTGGAAAAAAGGCTGAACTCTTATGTACCACCTCCGAAGTATACTCTACTGTATATGGATAGTTTAGAGGAATATACTCTAGATATTTTACGCGATCATCTTCATAAATAGAAAAATCACTTACTGCACTAACATCTACAAAATCTCTCTTTTTTATTTTTTTTATTTCTTCTCCTAAAGCATCATAAACACGTGCTTCCATTGCCTGTACATCTCTATGGCTATCATAATATTCTACTGCATTTATGTGTTTTTTCCCGTATTTATTGTAAACTGTTGTAATACGTTTGGTAGTCACTTTTATTCTATCTAAACTTAAGATTTCAACTGTTTTCTTCTCAAATCTTACAACAGCATTAGCCTTTTCTTTTAACTCCGTAGGAACTAAAAGCGCATTATAAACGTCGGCTGATTGAGAAAAACTAAAAAATGAAAGAATTAAAAAAGAGAATAAAAGCGTAGATTTTAATTGCGGCATACTTGATAATAAATTTGTTAGGTGCTACAATATAGAAAGTTAATTTATTTCTAGCAATAATTTTTATCATAAAATTCCTACGAAATATTTTTTTTTCGACGATCTACAGAATTGATTTTGAAACGTAAACTAAAAATTTATTTTTCTACTCGCGGAAATTACAATTAAGACAACCAAACATGGTAACGCAATATATTTAAACTCGCTTAAAATAACATTAATTCCCCATTCAGATAAAAACTTTTCTACACCAATAGGAGAAACTTTTATAGGCCTAAATGGAAAGAAATATCTTGTATTATCAAAAGGAATAAAAAAACCAACACCTTTACCTCCTGTTGTCATAGCATCTAAAACACCATGAGAAATAGTAGCTAAAAATAAGACTATTGTAAATATCAGCTTTCTAGATTTCCCAAATATGAACGCCAAAATTAGACTCCAAATTAGAGCAAATAAGACAGAATGTGTAAAACCTCTATGGCCAAATGGATCTGCATAGCTAATATTAAAACTGAACGTTAAAACATCTAAATCTGGCAACACAGCAGAACCTATTGCTAAAAATAAAAGTAATTTATTAGATTTTGAATCTAAAACTTTTGCAATTGTAAAGGCTAGAAAACCATGACCAAAAACTGAGGCCATTATTCTTTATTTTTAGAATCAATTATTATGGTTACGGGACCATCATTGAGCAACCTCACTTTCATATCTGCACCAAACACACCAGTTTGTATTGGTTTTTCTAAAGCAAGTTGAAGCGTCTCTTTAAATTTTTCGTAGAGAGGAATGGCAACATCTGGTTTGGCCGCTTTAATATAACTTGGACGATTTCCTTTTTTTGTACTTGCATGCAGTGTAAACTGGCTTACCAAAATAACATCGCCATGAGACGCTTTAAGTGATGTATTCATCACACCATTTTCATCTGGAAAAATACGCAGGTTTATTATTTTATTACAAAGCCAACTGATATCTTCTTGTGTATCTTCATTTACAATACCAAGCAGAACTAAAAGCCCTTTACCTATTTCTGCGACTTTATTACCTTCAATAGTAACACTAGCTTCTGATACTCTTTGAATAACTATTTTCATATTATCTATAATCCTCCACAAATTACATTTTCAATCTCGTAGAACCTAATTTTTAAAATATTCGCTTTTTGAAGTTCACTTTTAACTAGTGATACTTTTTCCATTGGTGTATTAGGCGATATACTTAACTTTACGAAAAACTTAGAGAGTTGTAATGAATCCAAACCCTTAGTTTTCCTATAAATCTCAGACTGTAATGCTTGAGCAGACAATTCCATAAAAGATTCATTTATTACAACTATGTCACAATTTGTGATTTTTACCGACATGAAATAAGGCTCATCTAATCCACATGAAATTAAAAACATTCCTATAACTAATGTAACAATACATTTCATTCGTTATCATAATTATCTGTTCTGTAATGTTCATCTTCGCCTTCTAAAATCTGAACATAACTCTTGTATCTCGAATACGAAATTTCATTAGCTTCTAAAGCATCTTTTACGGCGCATTTTGGCTCGTTAAAGTGAATACAATTGTTAAACTTACAATCTTGTTTTAGAGCAAAAAATTCAGGGAAATAATCACCAACTTCTTCTTTTTCCATATCTACAACACCAAAACCCTTAATACCAGGTGTATCTATAATTTTAGCATCGAAACTTAAATCGAACATTTCTGCAAAAGTAGTGGTATGTTGCCCTTGACTATGTTGCGTAGAAATTGCTTTTGTCTTTAAATCTAAAGATGGTTCTATAGCATTGACTAAAGTAGATTTACCCACACCAGAATGGCCTGCAAACATGCTTACTTTGCCTTCCATAATGGTTTTTACCTTATCTATATTTTTCCCTGTGGCTGCTGAAATACCAATACACTCATAGCCTATTTTTCTGTAGATACTTGCCAGATACTTTACCTCTAACATTGTTTCTTCATCATAAGTATCTACCTTATTAAATAACAAAACGGTGTTAATAGAGTATGCCTCTGCTGTAACTAAAAACCGGTCTATAAAGGTTGTAAATGTTGGTGGATTATCTATAGTGACCAACAAAAACACTTGGTCAATATTAGAAGCAATAATATGGGTTTGCTTAGATAAATTTACAGACTTACGTACAATGTAATTTTTACGTTCTTCAATGCGGTTAATGACACCTGTTTCAGTATTGTTTTTAGTTTCGAGCTGAAACTCTACAACATCGCCTACAGCAATAGGATTTGTACTTTTAATTCCTTCTAACCTAAAACGGCCTTTTATTCTACATTCATAGAATTTTCCATTCATGGTTTTTACGGTGTACCAACTTCCTGTAGATTTATATACTGTTCCTGTCATTACTACAAAGATGGTCATTATTGTTTAATGGAACAAAAAAGGCCGAATAATTAGGTCTACTTTTTATCCTCTAACCGCTTTAATCGGTTCTAAACGATTTCCATCTGCAATAATATTTATAATGTAGATTCCTGATTGGTATTGTGACAAGTCTATCTCAACATTTTTATCTAATTTTTGATGAATTGAATTTTGAATAATTCTTCCAGACATATTTGCTATTGAAATCTCAACGTTATCATAATTTTCATTTAATTGCAATTGAAATATACCGTTAGATGACGGATTTGGAAAGAATTTGTTTTTATTATTTGATTTACTTTCTATATGAGTCTCACATATTCTTATACCTCCACAGCATAATGTTGTACACGTTTGATTTCCATAAGCTATCACTACAACCTCATCAAAACTATCCTCTTCAAGTTTTATATCTAAGTTATGAGTTTTATCTAAAACCACCTCTTTGGTTTTGTAGCCTAAATATGAAATAGATAAGGTATCTCCTTTTTTAGCTTGGAGTTTAAATTCGCCAATACTATCAGTTGCAATGCCTTTGAGAGAACTTTTAATAAAAATGTTAGCGGATTCAAGTGGAATAGAATCATTAGTTACAATTCCTGTAATTGAAATTTGCGCCATGGCTACTAAGTTAAAACAAAGCACAACGGTAAATAAAGTCATTTTTTTCATGGTTATTGGTTTTGGTTCATACCTCAAACTTAGCTTGAAACTCTATTTTTAAAAACCAACAATACGTGAATGCTCCTTTTCAGTGAGTAAACGCTCCTCATAAAAAAGGCTCGCCAATGGCGAGCCTTTATAAATAATCACTAAATTTAATTAGCCGTTTATAATCTTTTCTTGACGGTTAATTGATTCTTGATGCACAGCTTTAAACATGCGTAAAATAAATTCTTCGCTCAAACCTCTTTCTTCACCTTCTAAAACCATTTTACCTAAAATCTCGTTCCAGCGTTTACTTTGTAACACGGCAACATTCTTTTGCTTTTTAAGAGCGCCTATACCTTCAGCAACTTTCATCCGCTTACCTAATAGATCTAAAACCTGGTTATCTACAACATCAATCTGAGCTCTCAAATTATTTAATTCAGAATTATAAGCAGCTTCAGAATCTGTTTCTTTTCTGATTTTTAAATCATTCATAATCTGCACTAAGCTACTTGGCGTCACTTGCTGCGCAGCATCACTCCAAGCATTTTCTGGATCAAAATGTGTTTCAATCATTAAACCATCAAAATTAAGATCTAATGCTGTTTGAGATACATCAAAAATCATATCTCTATTTCCTGTAATATGAGAAGGATCGTTGATTAATGGTAGATCTGGAAACTTGTTTTGAAACTCAATAGCTAATTGCCATTCTGGAATATTTCTATATTTCGTTTTCTCGTACGTTGAGAATCCTCTGTGGATAGCTCCTAAGTTTTTGATACCAGCAGTGTACAATCTCTCAATACCACCTAACCATAAAGATAAATCTGGATTTACCGGATTTTTAACCAATACAATTTTATCAGTACCTTGCAAAGCATCTGCAATTTCTTGCATTATAAATGGACTTACAGTAGAACGTGCACCAATCCATAATAAATCTACGTCGTGCTCTAAAGCTAATTTTACGTGGGCAGCATTGGCAACTTCCGTACAGGTTTTCATTCCTGTTTCTTCCTTTACTTTTTGTAACCATTTTAAACCTAAAACACCAACACCTTCAAAATTTCCTGGTCTTGTTCTTGGTTTCCAAATACCTGCTCTATAATAATTAACGTCTGTATCTTTTAGCTGGTGTGCTATTTTTAATACTTGCTCTTCTGTCTCTGCACTACATGGTCCTGCTATTACTAGTGGATGATCTAATTTCATATCATCCAACCATGTTCTCATTTCTTTCTTGTTTTCCATTTTGCTATTAGTTTTTACTAAGTTTTAATTGCTTTTTTTATCAGGTTTTACTTTTTTAGCCTAATAATCAATTAGTGTTTTTTTAATTATTTAATTCCGTTTAATATGTCTTTTATATAATTTGTAGATTCCATTTCGTTATAAACTGACTCAAAATCATCGTCTTGCATCAATTTTTTAAAGTGGTTTAAATTTGAAATAAACTCCTCTAATGTTTCAATAACATTAGCCTTATTCTGCTGAAAAATTGGTGTCCACATGGCTGGCGAACTTTTTGCCAAACGTACTGTGCTTTCAAACCCACTGCCAGCCATATCAAAAATATCGCGTTCGTTTTTCTCTTTATCAATAACTGTTTTACCAAGCATAAAGGCACTTATGTGAGATAAATGAGAGACGTAAGCAATATGTTTATCGTGTGCTTTAGGATTCATATAGCGTATTCTCATACCTAAATCTAAAAACAACTTTAATGCTTTTTCTTGAAGCTTAAACGCGGTGTCTTCAACCTCACAAATAATATTCGTTTTGTTTTTATACAAGCCATGCAGTGCTGCTTTTGGACCAGAATGCTCTGTACCAGCAATAGGATGCACTGCTAGATAATTTCTTCTTTTCGGATGGTTTTTTACTTTAGCACAAATATCTTCTTTGGTAGATCCGACATCAAACACAATAGCGTTATCAGAGACATGATCTAACACTTTTGGTAAAACATTAATAGCTGCATCAACTGGTATTGATAATATTACCAAATCGGCATGCTGCAAATCTTCAAATTGAGCCGTTTTATCAATTACTTTAAGTGCCATTGCTT
This sequence comes from Winogradskyella sp. 4-2091, assembly GCF_045765065.1. Taxonomy (NCBI): domain Bacteria; kingdom Pseudomonadati; phylum Bacteroidota; class Flavobacteriia; order Flavobacteriales; family Flavobacteriaceae; genus Winogradskyella; species Winogradskyella sp. 4-2091. The sequence continues at coordinate 125,746 of NZ_JBJKOD010000001.1, read as the reverse complement.
CTTCTAAATGCGCTTCACTTTTGTCAATTCCGTATATGGTACTTTCGGGATTCAATTTCTTGATATCCAAAGCAAAGCTTCCGCCAATTAACCCGACTCCTATGATAAAAATATTATTCATTTTAACTAAACTCTTGCTATTGCTTCTTTAATAATCTCTTCTGATGCACACAGTGAAAAACGCACATAGCCTTCCCCATTACTTCCAAAAACTGTTCCTGGTGTAATAAATATAGAATGCTCTTTTAATACCATATCTGTAAATTCTTCGGACTTATAATGAGGTGGTAATTTTGCCCAAACAAATAAGCCTGTGGCATCTTTATCATAGGTACAATTAAGATTATCTGCTAATTCCCATATTAAATCTCGTCGTGTTTGGTACACACTATTTAAACTTTGAAACCACATATCTGAACACTTTAACGCTTCAATAGCTCCTTTTTGAATGCCATAAAACATACCAGAGTCCATATTGCTTTTTACACGTAACACAGCGCTTACAAAATCGTAGTTACCAGCTAGCATACCAACACGCCAACCTGCCATATTAAAGGTTTTACTCAATGAATTTAACTCTAAACAAACATTTTTGGCGTCCTTGTATCTTAAAATACTAATTGGTTTTTCATTTAAAATAAAACTGTAGGGATTGTCGTTTACAATTAAAATATCGTGTCGTTTACCAAAGGCAATGACCTTATCATAAAATTTATTATCTGCATTACTACCTGTTGGCATATGAGGATAATTAATCCACATTATTTTTACACGTTTTAAATCTAAACGCTCTAACGCACTAAAATCTGGTTGCCAATTATTCTTTTCAGTTAAGTCATAAAAAACGGGCTTTGCCTCTAATAATTTAGTTACTGCAGCATAGGTTGGATAACCTGGATTAGGCACTAAAACTTTATCTCCTTTGTTTAAAAAAGCCATAGAGATATGCATAATACCTTCCTTGCTTCCCATTAATGGTAAAACTTCGGTTTGTGCACTTAAATCTACCTTGTATTGTTTTTTATAAAAATTCGCAATTTCCTGACGCAATTCTGGCAAACCTTGATAGCTTTGATATTGATGCGCTTTTTCATCTGCTAAACTATCTTGAAGCGTCATAGATGCTTTAAATGGCGGTTCTAAATCTGGACTACCAATTGCTAAACTAATAATTGGTTTTCCCTGTGCTTTTAAAAGCGCAACTTCCCTCAACTTTTTAGAAAAGTAGTATTCTTCTACATTTTGTAAACGTTTTGCAACTTCTATCATCGTCTTGCGTTTTTATATTCTCCTAAAGTTTTAAAATTTTCTGCCATCAATTTTAAAATAGAAACGGCTTTTTCATAGTCTGTATACACATCAAATGTAACGTCTACAAAAAAGGCATATTTCCAAGGTGTTTCAATTTTAGGTAACGACTGTATTTTTGTAAGGTTCAATTTGCAATCACTTAGAACATTTAATATTGTAGCTAAACTCCCTCTTTTGTGATCTAATTCAAATTTTAAAGATGCTTTATTTATAACAGTTGTAGCCTTTTGCTCATCCTCTCGTCTAACAATTACAAACCGTGTTTCGTTATGTTTTATAGTTTGAATACTTTCTGCTAATAAGTTAATACCATATAATTCAGCAGCGTTTTTACTCGCAATAGCTGCAATTCCTTTTATATTTTGTTCCGAAATCTGCTTGGCAACATCTGCTGTATCTTTAGCTTCTACCAATTTAATATGCGGATACGTTCTAAAAAATGCCTTGCATTGCAATAATGCCATTGGGTGAGAATGTACTTCCTTTATATCTTCTATTGTTTGACCATTTAAAGCCATTAAACAATGTTCTATACCCAAATAATATTCACCAACAATACTTAAGTTATGACTATCAATAAGCGCATAATTAGGAATTATTGAACCTGCAATAGAATTTTCTAATGCCATTACAACCTCATCAGTTTTCTTTTCTAATAATGAGTCTACAACACTATCAAAAGACATGCATTCTACTACTTCAGAATCTACATTAAAATAATTCTGAACCACCAAATGATGAAATGATCCCTTTATTCCTTGTATGGCAATTGGCTTTTTCAAATTTTATAATCTTAATTGTTTTTAAATCTCGAATCAATTCAAAATACAATCATTGTTAATGGTTAAACAAAAAAAAGTCTCGATTAAATCGAGACTTTATAATTTATATTTAAATAATACATATTCAGTCTCGTTCCTTTAGCTAAAAAAGAAATAAAACCAGTTATAATATGCTTTAGATATGTTCATTATTGTAATTATATCGCTAATGTAATTATTATTTTTACAAATCAAAATAGTTGAATTGATTTTTTAAAGAATATTTTAAAATTTTAAAGAATTGTCAAAAAAAGTGGTTCAATATTCTGATTTACCTATTTTTGAACAAAACTCTTCTAACATGGCTATTGAAGTTCAAAACATTACAAAAATATACAAAGATCAAAAGGCACTTAACGACGTGTCCTTTAAAGTAAAAGATGCTGAGATTGTTGGTTTTTTAGGTCCAAATGGTGCTGGAAAATCTACGATGATGAAAATCTTAACAACTTACGTTGATGCCTCTGAAGGGTCTGCTATAGTCAATGGTTTTGATGTCGCTTCCGATAAAAAAAATGTACAAAGTAGTGTTGGTTATTTACCAGAGCACAATCCGCTTTACACAGATTTGTATGTAAAAGAGTATTTAAATTTTAATGCTAATGTTTATGGCACGCCAAAATCTCGTATTGAAGAAGTAATAGAATTAACAGGCTTAACACCTGAAGCTCACAAAAAAATTAATCAACTTTCTAAAGGGTATAGACAACGTGTTGGTTTAGCTAATGCTATGTTGCACAATCCTGAGGTTTTAATATTAGATGAACCAACCACAGGTTTAGACCCAAATCAATTAGTTGATATTAGAAATCTTATTAAAACTATTGGTAAAGAAAAAACGGTTTTTCTATCTACACACATTATGCAAGAGGTTGAAGCTATGTGCGACCGTGTAATCATAATTAACAAAGGAGAAGTAGTTGCCGATAAATATTTAAAAGATTTAAGAGCTGGACAAGAACAAATTGTTATCGTTGAGTTTGACTACAGAGTTGAAGATGCTTTTCTTTTAAAATTACCAAAAGTCGTTACTGTAAAAAACACGCATAGTTTTGTATATGAAATTACTTTCTCTACTAAAGAAGATATGCGTTCTCATGTTTTTGATTTTGCACATGACAACGAATTGAAGATTTTACAACTGAATCAGAAAAACGCTAGTTTAGAAAGCTTGTTTAGAGAAATGACTAGCTAATTAAATGTGCTTGGTCTTATTGGTAATAATTTAGCTAAAGGCACTTCATAATATGGTGCTCCTTTGTTTTGTTTTACAGGAAAATTTAAAATCTCTGATCGTTTTATAGAACCTAAAATTTGAATTTCATTAGGCTCAACGGTTTCATTGTATTTTACTCCAATATAAATGTCTTTTGGCTGATCTCTAACATCATGAATTTTTGGCATTAGGTATTTAAAGTAGTTTTTAGTTGCCGATTTTATTTCAACCTTTTTAGAATTGATGATCATATCGCAATCATCAATAATACCTGAATCATCAAGTCCTTTTGCTAACTTGTCTATTCTAAATTTTTCTGCGAACCATTTGCTTGCTAACATTTCGCAAACAATTCCTCGCCAAGCTTCAACATTTTTATAGCGCCAACTGCCTGCTTTTATTTTCTTAAAAGCTTCTATTTGCTGTTTCGCAAATTCCTTGTCCTTTTCTGTTACTTGTATTTTTATCATAGATAGAACGCTAAAAAAATGTATAAAATACTCTAATCCATTTACTAAACCTTATCGCTCATTTTAATAATGGTTCTTGCAATGGCTTCCGCCATTTTTGGAGGCACTGAATTTCCTACTTGTTGTTGTTGCGATATTCTTGTGCCTTTAAAAACAAAATCGTCTGGGAAAGACTGCAGTTTAGCAAGCTCTCTAACGGTTAATGCTCTATTTTGATCGTAATGAAAGATTTTACGCATATCACCAGTGACACAAACCGAAGGTTTATCACTAGCATATTTAATGTATTTTCTAATATCACCAGACTTAGGTCTAATATGTTCTGGTATTTCATTGCGATCACCTCCATCAGTAACATAACTCATTTTAGTGAGCATTTGTTCTGAATGTGACATCGCAATGTGATTTGGTACTTTAGATGATTCCTCACCAGAAGCCAATTTAGGATATACGGATAGTGCTTCTTTTACCGAAATATATGTTTCTACTTCTGCAGGCGGAAATTGAATGTCTTGCTTTTTTATTGAACCAATAAAAATAACTCGGTTTCTAACCTGTGGCACGCCATAATCTGCAGAATTAAGAATCTTACAATCTACAGTGTAACCTAATTTTTCAAAATCATTGATAATCTCTTCTCTAATAGTTCCTTTATTATAGGTGTATAATCTTGCGACGTTTTCCATCACAAAGAACTTTGGCTTTACGACTTTAACAACTCTAACAAACTCTTTGAATAATCTATTTCTAGGATCATCTATAAACTTTCGACCGATATTACCTGCCATGCTAAAGCCTTGACAAGGTGGTCCACCTATAATGACATCAATATCATTGTCCTCTTTAAGGTATTCTATTTCAGCATTAGACACTTCACAAATATCTTTTTCTATGAGTTGATGATCTGCAAAATTATGCTTGTAGGTTTTACAAAAATTAGGTTCTATATCAACTGAAAAAACATTCTGAAAACCCAAATTATCAAAGCCTAGAGAGAATCCTCCTGCTCCAGAAAATAAGTCAATATATTTTAAATTCTTCTTCATAAATCTATTTCAGACTATTCCGTTTTGATAAAGTTTGAATAAAAGCAAATTAATAATTTGTGCCTCTTTAAGCAAATTTAAGGGAAAATGATTCAATTAAAAATTAGCTCGCCCGTGTATATCTGTTCTACATCTATATTTGGTGGTTGGTTTACAGAAATTAAATCTCCTGTTCCTAATAGTTGACCTGACAACGATTGTTGCGGATTTACAACCATATCATTACTACCACGATGATATACTGAAACATTTTCTGCAATTAGGTTTTCCCCTTCAACGCGTCCTACTCCAGAATAAAAACCAACAGATAAATTTTGTACTGCACCTTCAAGATAAAAGAATGAAATATTATTAGATACAATGTTTAAACTATTTGAGTTGACGTTTAATCTAAAATCACCTACTGTAAACTCACTACCTTCATTAAAATCTTCAGAAAATAATGATAGCGTACTATAATTAAGGACTCCGTTAGAAGAGATTTCATATTGTGAAGATGTTCTTATTTCATTGAGATTAGGGGCATCTACGTAAATTTTTGTGATACCATATTCTCTCACAAAATTACAGGAGTTATTATCGCTTAATACTAATTGATTCGCTATAACCTCAACGTTTATATCATTTAATAAATTCTCACCAGTTTCTATAATTACTTTATATTCTGAAGCCTCAGTAATAACTAATTCAATATTTCTGTTTACTAAAATGCGTTCAAAATTTGATACTAAAATTTCTTCTTGAACAATAGTGCCAGTCGTTTGAAAACAATCATTACCATCTTCACTATTACAAGCAAAAAGTGTAAAAAGAAATATGTAAACTATTTTTTTCATAATTAAAGTCTAACGCCTAGTCCTAATTCTACAGCCTCAGCCTTAGCTCCATGTGATTTTAAGGTTACAGCGCCAAATAATTTTTTACCAAAATAGCGCTTTAAACCTACTCTGATATATGATCGTCCTTCAAAATCGTAAGGATAATACACATAGTAGCCTAATTGGGAAATAACAGAGAGCTTATTTATAAATAATTCATGACCGAGAAAGACACCTACACGCTTATAATCTTCATCTCCAGAGATATTATCTTCTGGAAACGCTATGGATTTATAATATATTAATTCTTTTAAAAAATTAGAGAAAAAGACATCTGTACCAAACTGTATTGCACTTATGTGGCTTAATCTTTTATCTGCATAACCAGAAAATATGTAAAACGGATATTGTTTAGTATCTATAACATCACTCTGATTTATGCCAGATCTAAATGCAAAATTAAATTTTACTTTTTCACTGAATTTATCAGTATCCAAATCCTTTATAAATTCTGGTTCTTCTGTATCAAGATTATAGGTTATACCTGCATTAAAAACAGTAGTGTTAACACTAGTATTTGGCGCTTTTGTATTGGCATTAGAATAATGCGTTAAGGACAAGCCTACCTGTAAACCAAAACGATTAAAAATTCGCTCTTTTTTGTAATTAAGCATTAAATAAGTCGCACTTAATACATCTGAGCCAAATGCAATATTTTTTGGATTTTGATACTTATCATAAGGATTAGTGCTATACGCTAAACCTTGAGCTATCCGTAACATTACATTACGTTTAAAAAAGTAAAAATTATAATGAGCGTATAAGGCGTAATTGTTGCCTAAAACTTCATTTTTAAAATCTTGATATGAAAAAGAAACACCATAGTCTGGATAGCCATAACGTTGTTCCCAATCTTGGTTACCAAATGTTTTCTTGTTCCAACTAAAGATAAAACCTTCTGGATGGCCTTTTATTAAATGTAGAATATCGTTGTTGTGAAGGGCAATATTGCCTCCAAAATAATTGAAATCTATATATGTGTTGTTTGCTTCTTGTTGGGCACTCAACACTAAAGATGAGAGTATAACAAATGAAACAATTAGTTTTTGCATTGGTAATTATTGATGAGTAAAAATAATCAATAATTACAATTAATTGCACTTAGACAAAAGAAGTCTATTTTACAAAATAGGCTACAATTAAAGATACAACTGCTAACATTAAAATTTGAACAAAAAATTTAAATTCTTTATTGTTTTTTCTAAGCAATCTCATTTTTTTGGGGTTTTAATTATGATGCAAATTACTTACTATAAAATGACTTCATTGTTAAGTAAAATCAATCAAATTGTTATTAAAAGTTAGTCATCAAAAAGTGTGGATGACAAATAACGATCACCTCTATCACAAACAATAGCAACAACAATACCTTCATCTATTGTTTCTATCAACTTTAAAGCTGTTGCCACAGAACCTCCACTACTCATACCTGCAAAAATGCCTTCTTCTTTGGCGAGTCTTTTCGTAGTAGCTTTTGCAATTTGTTCACTAACTTCTATAACCCGATCTACTTTAGATTTATTAAAAATACTAGGCACATATTCTGGAGACCATTTTCTTATTCCAGGAATTCGAGATCCATCTTCTGGCTGAGCACCAATAATCTGAATATCCTTGTTCTGTTCTTTTAAAAATGTAGAGGTTCCCATAATCGTTCCTGTCGTTCCCATAGCAGAGACAAAATGAGTTATTTTACCGTCAGTGTCTCTCCAAATTTCTGGTCCTGTGGTTTTATAATGTGCCATCCAGTTGTCATTATTTTCAAATTGATTAAGCAAAGTATAACCTTCGTTATCTCTCATATTAAATGCAACATCTCTTGAGCCTTCAATACCTAAATCTGCTGACGTTAAAATTACTTCTGCGCCATAAGCTCGGATTGTTTTTACTCGCTCTTCTGTTGAATTCTCTGGCATTACCAATGACATTTTTAAACCAAAAGATTGTGCAACATAAGCTAAAGCAATCCCAGTATTACCGCTTGTAGCCTCGACTAAACGATCACCTTTTTTAATATCTCCTCTTTTTATGGCCTCAGATATCATATTATATGCTGGTCTATCTTTTACGCTTCCTCCAGGATTATTTCCTTCTAACTTTAAAAGTAATTTTACATTGGGTTTAGCCACTAAATTAATAGTCTCAACTAAAGGTGTATTACCTATTTGGTTTAAAATGCTCATTACTTTTATTTATTAGAAATTCGTATATCTGATTTGTAGGTCACTAATGATTCTTCCGGAATAGATTGCGTAATCCAAACGTTGGCACCTATCGTACTATTTTTCCCAATTACCACGTCGCCACCTAAAATTGTTGCGTTTGCATAAATGGTAACATTATCCATGATTGTAGGATGTCGTTTTTCGCCTTTCATTTCTTTTTCAACCTTAATTCCTCCTAACGTTACACCTTGATAAATAATAACATTATTGTGAATTATTGCAGTCTCACCAATAACAACACCTGTAGCATGATCAATAAAAAAGGATGTCCCTATTTTAGCTCCTGGATGAATATCTGTACCTGTAACACCATGTGCATACTCGCTAATCATTCTAGGTAAAATAGGAATATTTAGATGCCATAACACATGGCTAATTCTATACATTGTGATGGCATAAAATCCAGGATATGCTAAGTAAATTTCTCTTAAACTTTTTGCTGCTGGATCATTATTAAAAGCAGCTTCCGCATCTAACCTTAAAATTGGTCTTAATGTTTTTAGCCCTTCCTTAAACTGTGCCCATTTAGTATCGCAAACACCACATTGCAGTCCCTTAGAAATTTCAAAAAAAGAAGCTTTTAATAACTCTAATTGTTCATCTTCATCAACCGAAGTTTCTACAACACAATAGAATAATGCCTTAGCTAATTCCTCAACCTGTTCTTTAAAACCATTTGGTATATGCATAGAAACATCCATACTTTATAATCTTGAATTTAATAAGTTTTGCTAACTCTGTCGCTATCTAGCAACATACATTACTGTACAAAATTTAGTTTTATCTGATTCATCATTAATGTAATGCCGTAAAACTAAAAAAGCCAGTTATTCACTTAGATATGACAACTGGCAAATTTAAATTAATTTATATGAACTTAAACGTCTGGAGCCAATTCTATTTCTAACTCATTTAGAGCTTCGGTAATAGGAATTTGACAACTTAGTCTGCTGTTTTCTTTTACATTAAATGCCTCAGATAACATGGCATCTTCTTCATCTTCCATAGCATTTATATCATTATCTGAATTGACGTAACACTGACATGATGCGCACATTGCCATTCCGCCACAGACACCAATAGTTCCTTCTGGTGCTAACTCATAAGACCTAACAACTTCCATGAGATTCATGGCCATATCTGTTGGTGCTAAAACGGTATGTTTTTCGCCTTTCCTATCTGTAATATGAATCGTTACATCTTGCATTACACTATGGCTTTCACAACCGCTTTAGGCGATTCCTTTCTTGTTCCATCAAAACCATTTATTCCGCTTACTGTAGTGTATTTAAGGACAAATTTCTTTCCAGGATTCAACAGCTTATAAGCCGATTGGCACATTAAAGTTGCTTCATGAAAACCACATAGAATTAACTTTAGTTTTCCTTCATATGTATTTACATCACCAATAGCATATATACCAGGAATGTTCGTTTGGTAATCTAAAGTGTCTACTTTTATGGCATTTTTTTCTATCTCAAGTCCCCAATCTCCTATTGGACCTAATTTAGGAGACAACCCAAATAATGGAATAAATTCATCTGCTTCTAAAAATTCTGTTTCGCCATCTTTAGTTACAGAGACACCAGTTAAATAATCCTCTCCATGTAAATCTGTAATTTCTGCTGGTGTGATTAAATTTATTTTATTTAGCAATTTTAATTCTTGTACTTTTTCTACAGAATCTAATGCACCTCTAAACTCATTTCGTCTATGAACTAAAGTAACTTCTGATGCAACGTCTGCTAAAAATATACTCCAATCTAAAGCAGAATCACCTCCACCTGCAATGACTACTTTTTTATCACGATACACTTCTGGATCTTTAATGAAATAAGCAACACCTTTATCTTCGTATTTTTCAATGCCTTCTAACTTAGGTTTTCTCGGCTCAAAACTACCTAATCCACCTGCAATAGCAATAATTGGCGCATGGTGTTGTGTACCTTTATTCGTTGTTACTATAAAACTACCATCCTCTTGCTTATCAATAGTTTCTGCTCGTTCTCCCAAGGTAAAACCTGGTTGAAATTGTTTTCCTTGCTCTAATAAATTTGAAGTTAAATCACCAGCCAATATCTCTGGAAATCCAGGTATATCATAAATTGGTTTTTTGGGATATAATTCAGAACATTGACCACCAGGTTGTGGTAATGCATCAATTAAATGGCACTTTAATTTTAACAAACCGGCTTCAAATACTGTAAATAAACCTGTTGGTCCTGCTCCTATTATTAGTATATCTGTTTTAATCATAATCTTTTTTTTTTCGACTAATTCTTTTCGAATTTGTTTATTCTTTATGGCTTAATTAAGCACTTTTTCTTGCATTATGTTGCGCTAAATCTGCTCTAGAATATATATCTGAAAGATCTACACGTTGGTTTACAACTTCTCCGATAATAATTATTGCAGGATTAGTTAACTGTTTTTCTTCCACTATAGATTCTATATTAGAAATTGTTCCTATACCAACCTTTTCATTTGCTCTTGTTCCATTTTGAATAATGGCTATTGCAGTTTCTGCTTTACCTTCATTTGAAAAAATTTGTACAATTTCTGAGAGTTTGCTCATTCCCATTAAAATAACAACTGTTGCTGTAGATTTCGCTGCCAAAGCAATATCTCCTGAAATCTTATGCGATTGTGTAGTTCCCGTAATTACCCAAAAACTTTCAGATACATGTCGTTTAGTTAATGGAATTCCTTGTGATGCAGGTACAGCTGCAGAAGATGACACACCTGGTACAAATGCAACTTCTATTGCATATTCTTTAGCATACTCTAATTCTTCTGAACCGCGACCAAAAATAAATGGATCACCTCCTTTTAAACGTACCACATGACCGAACTTAAGTGCACGCTCTACAATTAATTCATTGATTTGATTTTGATGATACGCGTAGCATCCTTTTTGTTTTCCTACAAAGATTAACTCAGCATTTGGTGCTGCATATTCTAATAATTCTACATTAACTAATGCATCATATAAAATTACATTTGCCGACTTAATTACTTTTATAGCTTTCACTGTAATTAGATCTATATCTCCTGGACCTGCGCCAACTATGGTTAATCTTGGTGTCATACTATTAAATTTTAACTTCAACTTGCGATTCTCTATAATCTCTAACAGCTTTCAAAAATTGCTCTGCTGCTTTTATATAGCTACTTGCAAATTCTTCCTTTGGTGCAAACTCTTTTATTTGATAGATAATATCTGCGAAAGAACTTCCTAAATCTATACCTCCTGTTTCAACAAATAATTCATCAAATTGAGAGATTATATTAGCATGTGTATTTGTTTTCTTGTTCTCTGCTAACAATGATGCTTTTGCAGAATTGACCATGGATTGATAAGCGTAATAAATAGCTCCAGAATACACTCTGTTCTCAAAAGCCTCTTTTGCATTATCTATTTTTTCATCACTTTCTAAAAATAGTGTTGCGATTAAATCAATTACAACACCTGCACATTCACCAATACCAATCTCTTTAACATATTTTTCGTCTTCTCCCCAATCAATAAAATCATCTTGAGTTAAATTGGTAACATCTTGTAAGTCGCTTAAGAAATTATAAAAGTATTTTTCTCCTTTCTCCTTATAATAATCAACAAATTGTAGGCCATTTGCATTCGCCTCAAAATCATCTAAGACTCTTCTTAAAGCTTCAGGAGCTCTTTTACTTGGTACTTTTACTACCTTATCTGCAAACGCACCGTTTCCATTTCCTAAATTTCCACCACCTAATAATACTTGTAATGCTGGCGCAACTAACTTTTCTGGTGTTCTCACAGTCATACCTTGAAAACCTATGTTTGCCATGTTGTGCTGTCCACAAGCGTTCATACAACCACTAATCTTAATAATAAGATCTTCGTTCTTTAAATACTGAGGATATTCGGTTTTTATCACTTTTTCCAATTCCACAGTAATCCCAGTACTACTTGCAATACCTAAGTTACAAGTATCTGTACCTGGACAAGCTGTAATATCTACTGCCTTGTTATAACCAGCTTCTACAAAACCTAATTTCTCTAATTCTTGATAGAAAAAAGGAACTAATTCTTTCTTTACAAATGGAATAACAATATTTTGACGTAAGGTTAAACGAATTTCTCCAGCCGCATATTTATCAACTAAATCTGCCAACAAACGTGCTTTATCTGTATAAAAATCTCCTAATAAAACTTTAATCCCAATAGCGACAAAACCATCTTGTTTTTGAGGAATTAAATTCGTTGACTTCCATAAATTAAAAGCTTCTTGATCTTTTATTTCAACATAAGGTGTTTCTACAGAAACTGGTGTTGATGGCACGTAAGCTTCTGCATCAATAGCCACTGTTTTTAATTCAATGGCGTTTTGCTCTTGTTCTATTAAATCTCTAAAAGCTTCTAAACCAATATCTTTTAATAAGAATTTCATCCTTGCCTTAGCACGACTCTTACGTTCACCATAACGATCAAAAACCCTTAAAACTCCTTCCATTACTGGAATAATTTTATCAGATGGTAAAAATTCATATAATGTTTCTGCATGACGTGGTTGAGAACCTAATCCTCCTGCAGCCATTACTTTAAATCCTCTTTCTCCATTTTCAATTTTAGCAATAAACCCTAAATCGTGTAAATATGATAAGCCTGTATCTTCATCTGTTGAAGAAAATGACACTTTAAATTTACGTCCCATTTCTTGACAAATTGGGTTACGTAAGAAGAATTTATATAAAGCGTCAGCATAAGGAGATACATCAAAAGGTTCATTTATATCTATACCAGCCGTTTCAGAAGCTGTAACGTTTCTTACTACATTTCCACAAGCCTCACGTAAGGTTACATCATCACGTTCTAACTCTGCCCATAATTCTGGTGTTCTGTTTAAATCTACATGATGAATTTGAATATCTTGACGTGTTGTAATATGTAATCTTCCTCTAGAATATTCATCTGAAACTTCAGAAATTCTGCGTAATTGATTGCTCATTACTTTACCATAAGGCAACTTAATTCTGATCATTTGTACTCCTGCTTGGCGCTGACCATAAACTCCTCTGGCTAACCTTAGGCTTCGAAATTTTTCTTCGTCAATTTTACCATTATTAAAAAGCTCAATTTTATTGGCTAATTCAATAATATCTTTTTCAACGACTGGATTTTCTATTTCTGTTCTAAAACTTTGCATGTGTTCTATTTATTGAAAGTGAATTCCACATTCTCTGTTAAGAAGTGCTTTTATTGGATCGAAGTAATAACCATTTTTATCTAATTGACGCTCTTCAATATAAGTATCTAAATCAGCATCACTCCAGTAGTAAAAAGGACTTACTTTAAGTATACCATCTTTACTATAACTTAAAATGTCTTTTTTGTTTCTATATTCCGTTTGTCTAACTCTAATATTAGTAAACCATATATCTGGATTTTGCTCTTTTAAGGCACGTCTAAATGGTTCTAACTTTACTGCTTCTGAAAAAACAGCATGATTATCATCTTCTAAACTTGGCAGACCTATTGTTGTATCAATTTCTTCTTTAGTGTATAAACTCTGATATTTAAGAATATTAAGTTTATACTTTTCAATTAATTTGGAAGCATGCTCATAAGTACTTGGCTGATTATAAAGTGTATCACACCAAACCACTCTTATATTTTTATCGAGTTGAGACATAGTGCTTAATAAAACAGATGAGTATATACCAAAACTGGTGGTAACAATATAATTGTCTGAAAGCTGTAATGCCCATTCTGCAATTTCACTAGGTGTTTTATCCCTTAGTTTTTTGTTCCAAATGTCTATATCTATGTTTATCATTTCGTTATTTTAAATAATTCAAAGGCATTTTAAGAGAAAGAAAGTATGATGTCTAATAACTAAAATCTTCTACTATTGCACTTTGCATTAATTGCTATTAATTTACTAATCCTTAAACCCTATCGGTTTAATAGGATAATGCAAACATAAAACATTTATTTGAATGAATCATGTGAAAAATTCGAAAAAATAAGTGTGAAAAATTCAGAATCTGCTAATTAGACAAATCTGCTAAGGTTGTATTACGAAATATTTCTAAAGTATTATCGCGCACTTTTAGCATGAGTTTATTTACTGCACAAACATCTTCGTCTGTGCAATCGTCGCATTTTTCGTAAAAATTTAAACTCACACAAGGCACCATTGCAATTGGCCCCTCTAATAAGCGCATAACCGTAGTCATAGGGATTTCTTTAGGGTCTTTTAATAAATAGTAACCTCCTCCTTTACCTTTTTTAGAACCTAATAATCCATTTTTTCTCAAGGATAGCAAGATACTCTCTAAGAATTTTCGAGATATATTTTCTGATTGAGAAATGGTAGAAATTTGTACAGGCATACGGTCTTCTTGCCTAGCTAAATAAACTAATGCCTTTATTCCGTATTTTGTTTTTTTTGATAACATTAGGTTATAATACGTGTTTTAATAACAATATACTAATTTGTTGTGTGTGATTTATCTAAAGCGTAAAATGTTGCCTGTACATAATCGTCATCATTACCTGAGTTGTTGACATGATAAACTCCTGCTTTAAAATACATATATTGACCACCAACATTAAAACCACTATTAACCATATCTATAGTTTTAATTACATCTGGTTTACCTTCTCTTATAATGGTACATGTTAAACTATCGCCAACAACTTTAATTGTATAACTAAACACTTCATTTAAAGCAATTCCATCTTCAGGATTTGCTGCACTATTACTTCTTGAGCCAATCATTTCATGCCATTGTTCATCACCATTACCATCTGTTGGCTCATGAGCAAAATAAATTGATCCCAATTCATTGTTCAATAATTTTCTATAATAAATACGAATAGGCTCATCATTATTTGCATGAATTTGACCAATTATTACACGACCAATATGACTACTGCTCCCTGTTGTCGTAACGTGATTAACCGCAAGTGTAGCATTCATTACACCATCATAAGCAGCAGCAGCATTAATGTCTGAAGTTGGAGCAGTACCAAAAACCCAGTTATTTCCGTTTACGCCTTGAGTACCTATACTCGTGTTAGTTCCTCTTAACATTTCTCGTAATTCAACCCTAGTATAACTCGTATTTTCGGATGTTGTAAAACCTGCCACTGGACATTTAAACACCATTCCACCATCTGAAGCTGTATAGAAATAAGAGCTGTTTTGATAACCTTGTATATCGCTTACTGAAATCGTTGAAGCTGTACCGTTTCCTTGGTCATCAGGTATACTTAATTTCCATGTAGATAAATCAAAATTATCAGAAGGTGGATTGTTTGGGTCTAAAACACCTGTTTCTTCACCTGCTGCTTGAGATACTGAAACAACTCTCGAAATATTACCACCAGAAACTGTTACGCTTCCTGTTCTATTATTGAAGGTTGTATTAGTCTGCGCAGTAACATAAACGGTACCATTATCAGATCCACTAATTGGTGAAACAGTAATCCAATCTGCGTTTACACTTACGCTCCAATCTAAATTAGAGGCCACTGTAATGTACTGAGTTTGTTCATTTGCCGTAAATTCAGAAACTCCAGTTAAGGTTAAATTTTCTGTAACATCATCTTCATCAGAATCCTTAGAACTACAACCAAATAGAACTGTAAAAATCAATAAAGAACAAGCCAAGGATAATAATTTCATGCGTGTATAATATTTTGTAAAAAGTCTAAAATACGTGACAAAACGAATACTTGATGATAATTTATATAAAATAAGTAATCTTCGTTTTGAAGGATTTATAAACCCATGCAACAAAAATAATAAAATAAATCATAAGCATTTAACGCTAAAAAAAACATAAAAAAAATGAAATGGATTTAATATTCATTTAATTTTTCTACTTTTGCATTATCAAAATTTAGAGGAAAAATTTGATCTGATTGCAACCTCTGACGTTGAAAAATTTTCAGCCGAAACAAAAAATGCTAAAGCAGTAAGTTAAGGACTTCTCTAGCGACCAAGCAATCTCATTTTTTTCATAACACGATACCTAAAAATAGGATTTATGGCATATTTATTTACTTCAGAAAGTGTTTCTGAAGGACATCCAGACAAAGTTGCAGACCAAATTAGTGATGCATTAATAGACAACTTTTTAGCTTTTGATAAAGAATCTAAAGTGGCTTGTGAAACATTAGTAACAACAGGACAAGTAGTATTAGCTGGTGAGGTAAAATCAAACACATATCTCGACGTACAGAAAATTGCAAGAGACACAATTAACAAAATAGGATATACTAAAAGTGAGTATATGTTTGATGGTAATTCTTGTGGTGTTTTCTCTGCTATTCACGAACAGTCTGAAGAAATTAATCGTGGTGTAGACAGAGCTACAAAAGAAGAACAAGGTGCTGGTGACCAAGGAATGATGTTTGGTTATGCTACTAGCGAAACTGATAACTACATGCCTTTGGCTTTAGATTTATCACATAGAATTTTAATTGAACTTGCAGAACTACGTCGTGAGAATAAAGATATAGATTACTTAAGACCAGATTCTAAAAGTCAAGTAACTATAGAATATAGTGATGACAACACCCCTCAGCGTATAGACTCTATTGTGGTTTCTACACAGCATGATGAGTTTGATACTGATGATGTAATGTTAGCAAAAATTAGAAAAGATATTGTTGAAATATTAATACCTAGAGTTATTGCTAAATTACCAGAGCACATTAAACCTTTATTTAATGATGATATAACATACCATATCAACCCAACTGGAAAATTTGTAATAGGTGGACCGCATGGAGACACAGGTTTAACTGGTCGTAAAATTATTGTAGATACTTACGGCGGAAAAGGTGCACATGGTGGAGGTGCTTTTTCTGGTAAAGATCCTAGTAAAGTAGATAGAAGTGCTGCATATGCTACAAGGCATATTGCTAAAAACTTAGTCGCTTCTGGTTTATGTGAAGAAGTATTAGTACAAGTTTCTTATGCTATTGGAGTCGTAGAACCAATGGGTATTTTTATTGAAACTTACGGTACCTGTCCGTTTAATTTAACTGACGGCGAAATTGCTAAAAAAGTTGAAAAAATCTTTGATATGCGACCAGCAGCAATTGAAGAGCGTTTAAAATTACGTCAACCAATGTATAGCGAAACTGCAGCATATGGACATATGGGAAGACAGCATGAAACGGTAAGTAAATCTTTTACACAACCAAATGGTGAATCTGTAACGTTAGATGTAGAATTATTTACTTGGGAAAAACTAGATTACGTTGATAAAGTAAAAGCTGCTTTTAATATTTAAAATCAGTTTACACTTACAGAAAAGACCCTAGCTAAATTTAGTTAGGGTCTTTTTTTTTACTTCTCCTGTTATGTCTTACTTTTTTAAATAGGTAATAAACGAAAAAGCATAAGCATGCTTTTCATCAGCATCATGTGTTTTTCTGCTGACTTCTTGCCATTTTGTTTTATCAATCTCTGGAAAATAAGTATCAGCATTTTCAAAATTAGAGTGCACTCTAGTGATTTCTAATTTATCTACTAAAGGCATGGCTTGTTTGTAAATTTCTCCTCCTCCAATAATAAATGGCTGTTTATCAAACCTTGCTGCGTCAATTGCATCGTCTAATGAATTTACTACAATTACTCCTTCTGGTACTTTATAGTCTTTCTGCCTAGTAATAACGACATGTGTTCTATTTGGTAATGGCTTTGGGAAACTTTCAAAAGTTTTCCGTCCCATTATAATATGGTGACCATTTGTTAATGATTTAAAATGCTTAAGGTCGTCACTTAAATGCCATATTAATTTATTGTCTTTCCCTATGGCATTATTTTCTCCAGCAGCAACTATGATTGTTAACTCAGTTGCCTTTTTTTTTTCTATTTCTATAGCGCCATCTTTAACTTCATTATAAGCTTGTGTTTGAGCTATTTTAGTTTCTTCCTTTACAAAGTTTTCCTTCAATTTATTAATTCTATTTTGTTGTTGGTTTACTAACTTCTCTAATTGCTGTTTCTCCCATGCTTTACCCATAAACTTATTGGTGATAAATACACTTACAAAATGGTAAATAAGTAAAAACAACCAGCCAATAATTGCAAACACAAACCAGTTAATACCAGCAATTTTAAAGTTTTTTCCAATCCCTAAAACGGTTTCAGATAAAATTAAAATAATAGATCCAATTAAAAACACCACAAAATGAATGTACAAACGCTTCTTTTGCTTAATTCGTTTTTGAGCATTTTCTATAAGCTCTAATTGGTCTTTATCTATTGTAGAAACTTGTTTTTTCTTCCCAAACATGATCTTAATTTAATAGTATAAAGATACCTTTTTTTTCATTTTAATATTACTGTATCATTTAGAGTTGCTAAAAATTTTCATTTCGCAATCGATTTAGTTGAAAATCAGGCATAAAGAATTCATTCTCAGGATTGTTAATCCATTAAAATTAGAGTTTATTTATTATTTACTTCAACAAAATGCAAAGTCAAAATTGAGAAATTCATAATTCTTTAGTTTTAAGTTTCTTAATAGATTAATGATGTCTTATTGTTTTATACTTTTGCCTTGTAATTAAATTAATTATTATGGCAATTAAAAAGCAGTATTTAAAAAGCAAGCCTGTTTGTAAGGTAACATTTTCTGTACCTGCAGAAGAGGCAAAAAGTGTAGTTGTTGTTGGAAGCTTTAACGAGTGGAACGCAAAAAAAGCTACTAAATTAAAGAAATTAAAAAACGGTACTTTTAAAGCAACTGTTGATTTAGAAAAAGACAATTCTTACGAATTCAGATACCTTGTTGATGGTAAATCTTACATCAATGATGAACAGGCGGATTCTTATGCTTGGAGTGACTTTGCTGGAGCAGAGAATGGTGTTATCAACTTATAAGATACTACATTATCTATAAATATAAAAAGCGTTTCGATTTATTTCGAAACGCTTTTTCTTTAATAATTACTTCTTAAATTTATATAGCAACCTTACCTTTAATGTGAGCATGCGGATTATAATCTACTAAGGTAAAATCTTCGAATTTAAAGTCGAAAATATCTTTTACATCCGGATTTAAAATCATTTTAGGTAATGGTCTAGGCTCTCTAGATAATTGTAATTCTAATTGCTCCCTATGATTATTATAAATATGCGCATCACCAAATGTGTGAATAAAATCGCCTGCTTCATAACCACAAACTTGTGCCATCATCATAGTAAATAAAGCGTAAGAGCCTATATTAAAAGGTACACCTAAAAAGATGTCTGCACTACGTTGATACAGTTGACAAGATAATTTTCCATCTGCCACATAAAATTGAAAGAATGCATGGCAAGGCGGTAAAGCCGCTTTTCCGTTAGCTACATTCTCTGAAAAAGATTTAGATGTATCTGGTAAAACAGAAGGATTCCATGCAGAAACCATCATTCTTCTACTATTCGGATTATTTTTTAAAGTTGAAATAACTTCTTTTATTTGGTCAATATCTTCACTGGCCCAATTACGCCACTGATGTCCATAAACAGGTCCTAAATCGCCATTTTCATCAGCCCATTCATTCCAAATTCTTACACCATTCTCTGTTAAATACTTAGTATTTGTATCGCCTTTTAAGAACCAAAGCAGCTCATATATTATAGATTTCAAATGTAACTTTTTGGTCGTTACCATGGGAAAACCTTCACTTAAATCGAATCGCATTTGATAACCAAAAACAGAGGTTGTACCTGTCCCTGTTCTATCTCCTTTTTCGTTGCCTTCGGCTAAAACGTGTTTTACTAAGTCGTGGTATTGTTTCATGTGCACTTCCCACAAAAGTGAGAATCCTTTTAAATTAAACTAAAATTTTGTTGAGATGAGATGCTTAAATTGAAGATTCATATTTTTTTAACTAAAGTAAATCAAATGAATAAACTAGTTCAGCATGACAGCTTACGAAAATAAAAAAAAAGCATCAAAATTGAATATTTGATGCTTTACTATATATGATAAGTTATTAACTATAATTTTAAAGATCCCTGTTTTTGCAAGAATTGGCTACCCAATAATCATACCTGCAATGGTAGCCGAAATCAACGAGGCAATTGTCCCTCCTATTAGAGCTTTCATACCAAATTTAGATAGCTGCTTACGTTGTCCTGGTGCCAAAGAACCAATACCTCCAATTTGAATTCCGATGGATGCAAAATTTGCAAAACCACATAGCATATATGTTGCCATTATTATTGATTTCTCATATGTTAGATGAGTTGTATTAGCAACATTCTTTAAATCTGCCAATTGTATATAGCCAATAAATTCACTGGCTGCTAGTTTGATTCCTAATAATTGCCCCATTAACATCATGTCTTCTTTAGCCACACCAATTAACCACATTAATGGTGCGAATACAGTCCCTAAAACAGCTTCGAGAGAAAAGTTTTGATATGGTGTATTTGCGGCCATCCAGCCATTTAGAGATGTAACATCCCCTACCCAACCAAGTATACCATTTATCATTGCAATAAACGCAACAAAGACTAAGAGCATTGCTCCTACATTTACAGCAAGTCTTAAACCTTCTGTTGTTCCGTTAGCAATAGCATCTAGAATATTTGCTCCAATTTTTTCTTGAGATACTGCAACATCAGTATTTACTTTTTCAGTTTGCGGAAATAATATTTTAGAAATAACAATGGCGCCAGGTGCAGCCATTACTGAAGCTGCTAATAAATGTTTAGCATAAAATAAACGTAGAGCAGGATCATCACCACCTAGAAAACCAATATAAGCTGCAAGCACTGCTCCTGCAACTGTTGCCATTCCACCTATCATTACAAGCAGAATTTCAGACTTTGTCATTTTTTCTAAATACGCCTTTATTAATAATGGAGCTTCAGTTTGCCCTAAGAAAATATTTCCTGCAACACTCAAACTTTCCGCACCTGATATTTTTAAAGCTTTAGATAACAACCATGCCATTGCTTTTACTACCTTTTGTATTATTCCAAGATAGAATAATACAGATGTCAATGCAGAAAAGAATAATATGGTAGGCAATACTTGAAATGCAAAGATGAATCCATAAGAATTCACATCCATAACTCCACTAAATAAAAATTCGCTACCTGCTCTGGTAAAATCTAAAATATTTATAAATACTTGTCCAATGCCTTCAAAAGCATTTTTAATGAATTCAACTCTTAAAACTCCTACAGCAATTAGTAATTGAAACGCTAGACCAATACCAACTGTTCTCCAATTAATTGCTTTACGATTACTACTAAATAAAAAGGCAATAAATATTAAAGAAATCATACCTAGAATACCACGCCAAAAACTAGTGAAAGTAAAGCCTTCACTTTTAATAATAGCATCATCCGTTACTGCTTGTATTATATAACTAGGATGCCCTTCTGATACATATGTAAGAACGTCATCTCCCTTTTTTAGTTGTAATGTTGTTGTATCTTGTTTTAAGATTTCATAATATATATCAACCGTTGTAGGGACTTTTTGTTTAAAAACTATAAGATTATTATTTTGAAGCCAAACACCTTTGTTATAGCTGCTATTAAGAATAGATTCATATTCTCCATTTTTACTTAGATTCAGAAATTCTTTACCTTTTGAAAATTGTTTTTGCTCTTGAATACTATCTGGATAGCTTTCATAAATTGTATATTCAAATAACTGCCAATCTTTAAGTTTTGAATCTTCAATCTCAGATATTTGGAGTGGAACATCTTTTCTGGTTTCTATGTTAATGGAATCATTTATGGGTTTTTCAAGTTCTTGTGCTGTAATTGATGAGAGTCCAATAAATATAGCAAGAAAGGCCTTGAAAAAATAATTCATAAAATGTAGTGTTAGTTAGCGTTTAGAAATTTCGTCTCTTAATTTAGCAGCCGTCTCATAATCTTCATTATTAACTGCTTCATCTAGTAGCTTGTGTAGTTCTTCTAGAGACGTGTTTTTATAACCTTCTTGTTCTACTGAAGCAGCTTCAATTTCTTCAACAATAAGGTCATCAACAAGAATACTATCTTGTTCTTCGTCTTCCTTTTTAGGATTAACTTTTAGATAAATACCTGCTTTATCTAAAATATTTTTATAAGTGAATATTGGTGCCTGAAAGCGCAACGCTAAAGCTATAGCATCACTAGTTCTTGCATCAATTATTTCTTCAATTTTATCGCGTTCGCAAATTAAACTTGAATAAAACACACCATCTACCAGCTTGTGGATAATAACTTGTTTTACCACAATATCAAACCGATCAGCGAAGTTTTTAAATAAATCATGAGTGAGAGGACGAGGAGGACGTATTTCCTTCTCTAAAGCAATAGCAATAGATTGCGCTTCAAAAGCACCAATAACTATTGGTAGCTTTCGATCTCCATCAACTTCATTAAGTATTAAAGCGTAGGCACCATTTTGGGTTTGACTGTAAGAAATGCCTTTTATATTTAAACGAACTAAACTCATAATTTACAAAACACAAAGAACTGTTTAAATTTGGACTTTACCAACTGCAAAATACAGATTTGGCTAATTTCCCCTATACTTTCGATAAAATGTTAGTATAAAGGAGTTTTCTAAATTTAAACAGTCCTTATTGTTACCTTATCTATTTGAATAGATAAAATATTGAATTTTAAAGGTAATAAAATTATGCGTTTGCCGCTTTAAAAGCTTTTAATTTTTCAATTAATTTTGGAACAACCTCAAATGCATCGCCTACAACACCATAATCTGCAGCTTTAAAGAAAGGTGCTTCTGGGTCTGTATTTACTACAACTTTTACTTTAGACGAATTAATACCTGCTAAATGCTGAATAGCGCCTGAGATACCAATTGCAATATATAAATTAGAAGCTACAGGCTTACCTGTTTGACCAACGTGCTCACTATGTGGCCTCCAACCCAAATCTGATACTGGTTTAGAACATGCCGTTGCTGCCCCTAATACTTCGGCTAATTCTTCAATCATCCCCCAATTTTCAGGTCCTTTTAGACCTCTTCCTCCTGAGACAACAACTTCTGCATCGGCAATACTTACTTTGTCAGTAGCTTTATCTACAGACTCTACAGATACTCCAGAATCTGGAACTGATGGAGAAAAGTCTTCAACTGAAGCACTTCCTGCTGATTCAACAATACCAAATGAATTATTAGATAAACCTACAATTTTTACATCTGTAGTAATTTCTGTATTGGCAAATGCTTTGTTTGTAAATGCAGAACGTTTTACTGTAAATGGAGATACGTTAGATGGCGCAGCTACAACATTAGACACATAACCAGCATTTAAACCTACTGCCAATAATGGCGCTAAATATTTACTATCTGCGCTAGAACTAACCACAACTACTTTTGCATCTTCACTCTTGGCTGCTTCGTTTATAACTGCTGCATATTTCTTAGCATCAAATGACTTTAAACTATCATCATTAACTAAAAGTACTTTTGAAGCTCCATAATTCCCAAGTGTTTCAGCTTGCTCTGCATTAATAGCAACAGCTGTCACTGAACTACCCATTTGGTCTGCCACCGCTTTAGCGTAAGAAACTACTTCTAGAGCTGTTTTCTTTAATTTTCCGTTTTCGGATTCTGTATATACTAGAATTGACATAATTTTCTGTTTTGTCATTCCTGCGAAGGCAGGAATCTATTATTATTATAATTTATTTGCGAATTCCTGACTGCACAGGAATAACAGATTAAATCACTTTAGCTTCGTTATGAAGTAAGCTTACTAATTCATCTATATTATCGGCATCTACCAATTTAACCGCTCCTTTTGGTGCTGGTTTTTCAAAACTAACTGCTTTTGTTTCATTACTGGCCTCTGCCGGCTCTACAACTGTAAGCGGTTTTTTACGTGCCATCATAATACCTCGCATATTTGGTATACGTAAATCACTTTCTTCAACTAAACCTTTCTGTCCACCAATTACTAAAGGTAATGATGTACTCACAGTTTCTTTACCTCCATCGATTTCTCTTACTGCTTTAGCAGATGTACCATCTACTTCTAGACTGATACAATTAGTTACAAAGTTTGCACCAATCATACCAGCTAACATACCAGGAACCATAGCTCCATTATAATCTATAGATTCTCTACCTGCAATAACAAGATCATAACCACCATCACTTACTACTTTCGCTAATTGCTTTGCTACAGCAAAACCATCTGTTGCTGGTGTATTTACTCTAATAGCAGCATCTGCTCCAATCGCTAATGCTTTTCTTAAGGTTGGTTCGGTTTCTGCTCCACCAACGTTAACTACATCTACACTTGCGCCTTGTTTTTCTTTAAACCACATGGCACGTGTAAGACCAAATTCGTCATTAGGATTGATTACAAATTGCACACCATTAGTGTCAAACTTAGTATCACCATCTGTAAAGTTAATTTTTGAGGTTGTATCTGGCACATGGCTAATACATACTAATATTTTCATATAAAAATGATTTATTTAAACGTCTATTTATTCCCGACGAAGATAAATATAAATATTGAAATTTTACTATGCACGCATAATAAATTTTTGTGAAATGTCAGTTTTATGGAATTAAACTATCAATTTTTCAAAAATTTGAAGATTTTTTGTCGATTATCCACATCTATTACTTTAATGAAATATAATCCTGTTGATAGATTTGAAATATTAATACTGTTTTCTTCAAACTTTTCAGCTTTCAAAATTTGTTGTCCTGAAATATCATAAATGTAAATACTAAAACGTTGATCATTGAGGTAACTAGCTTGTAAATACGGATTATTATTAATTTGAAAAAATTTTATATCATCTAAATTGTTTTCAGTAATAGAAAGATTATATTCTTGTAATACTACCAAATCTGAAGAAAACACCGCTGTCTCTCTTTCCAATATTAAATTACCTGTATCGACTTCTGTATAAATTGATAAAGCACCAACATTAAAACCTTGACATTCAATTCCTAGAATTTGATATAATTTTTCTTCAAAACTATGACAAGGTTCACTGGGACTAGATTCCGAAATAATACCAGGATCTGAGTACCATAGCTGCAACCCTGTTGAAAACCCCTTATAATCTGCTGAAAAATAATTACCACAAGGCGAAGTATTATCCGCGGTTTCAATATTCATAATATTTGTTACGGAATTATAGGAGAATTCGATATTTATATCTAAGGTCTCTGGCACAACCACTTCTGTAGTTGAACAATACTGACCAGTCTCAGGATTATTACTACAAGTCTTTATTACTCTAAAAGTTTTGCCATCTACTAAATTAATGATGTTATTATTAATGGCCCCAAAAGGATAATCATTTTCAATATTTAGAACGTTCTGTGGTACAGAAAGATACACTTCATTAATTAAATCCTTATTCCTGTGCACCACAGTATAATAATCTAAAAGAGCACCACTCGTATTAGGAAAAGTTTGATAAAAATCATAAATGGTATAGTTGGCAAAAATATCATTTATATACTGATCCGGAAATGTTAATGAAATGGTGTCATCAGTATTATACGAAATAGCGGGAATATTAGTAGAATTTTCTATTTTCAGAATATCCGACTGCAAAGGACATAAAATTGTTTCTTGTCCCAAAACAGAGTTAGAAATAATAACTAGCAAACAGAGAAAAACGCAATTCTTACCAATCATGGAATTTTAATTATTTATTTATAAATAAAGTTACAATTTTTTTCATTATTCGAAACACATTTAATGTTATTATATAAGCAATAATTATTATTTTTGCTTTTAGAACAAAAACTAGAATATGAAGACAATTCAATTTAGAGAAGCTATTTGCGAAGCCATGAGTGAAGAAATGCGCCGAGATGAGAGTATTTATCTTATGGGTGAGGAAGTAGCAGAATATAATGGTGCGTACAAGGCATCAAAGGGTATGTTAGATGAGTTTGGTGCTAAGCGTGTCATAGATACGCCAATTGCTGAGCTTGGTTTTGCTGGTATTGCTATCGGTTCTACGATGACTGGCAACCGTCCTATAGTAGAATATATGACTTTTAACTTCTCATTAGTTGGTATTGATCAAATTATAAACAATGCAGCAAAAATTAGACAAATGTCTGGTGGGCAATTTAAGTGCCCAATTGTTTTTAGAGGACCTACAGCTTCTGCTGGTCAACTAGGAGCTACGCACTCTCAGGCTTTTGAAAACTGGTTTGCTAACACACCTGGTTTAAAAGTTATTGTACCTTCAAATCCGTACGATGCAAAAGGTTTATTAAAAGCTGCTATTAGAGATGACGATCCTGTTATTTTTATGGAAAGTGAGCAAATGTATGGCGATAAAGGTGAAGTGCCAGAAGGAGAATACGTAGTACCAATTGGTGTTGCAGAAACTAAGCGAGAAGGTACTGATGTAACGATCATATCCTTTGGTAAGATTATTAAAGAAGCTTATAAGGCTGCAGATGAATTAGCTAAAGAAAATATTTCTTGTGAAATAATAGATTTACGTACAGTACGTCCTTTAGATAGAAAAGCAATTTTAGAATCTGTAAAGAAAACAAATAGATTAGTTATTTTAGAAGAAGCATGGCCTTTTGGAAATGTATCAACTGAAATTACATATTTAGTGCAGTCTGAAGCATTTGATTACCTTGATGCTCCTATTGTAAAAATAAACACTGCAGATACACCTGCACCATACTCACCTGTTTTATTAGAAGAATGGTTACCTAATAGTGACGATGTTATTAAAGCAGTAAAAAAAGTGATGTACAAATAAATAGCAGTTTTCTGCGTTTATAAAACTTCATCAGCGACCCTAAAAGTTAAATTTAGCATGGTTGTTGATGAAGTTTATTTTTTATTATGAAATTGAAACTACTTTATATATGCTTCATGCTTGGCCTTGCATCTACTTTTGCGCAGACAAAAGTTAGTGGTCACGTCTACGATGAAGGCAATACACCTATTCCTTTTGCTAATGTTTTGTTTAAGGGATCTACTATTGGTACAATTACCAATGAAGACGGAAAATTTTATTTAGAATCTGAAGAAGACTGGGAAACACTCGTGGTTTCTTTTGTTGGTTTTAAAACTATTGAGATCCCATTAGCTAAGCGTATTAATTACGAGCTAAAATTTACACTTATTGAAGAGGAATCTTCGCTAGATGAAGTTTTAATAGTTACGGGTAAACAATCTAAAAAAGCATCTGAAAATCCGGCTATAAGAATACTCAAAAAGATTTGGGACCGTAAACGAGAAAATGGTTTAAGTCAATTTAAACAATACGAATACGACCAATACGAAAAAGTAGAATTTGACCTAAACACTATTGATAGCGCTTTAATAAAAAGTAAGCTTTTTAAAGGTATGGAGTTTGTTTTTGAGGAAGTTGACACCTCTAACGTTACAGGAAAAACATACTTACCTATATTTTTAAACGAATCGGTAAAGAAAATCTCTGGCGATAATACCATGAGTAAAGAGCGTGAAGATTTAATAGGAAATAAGAATTCTGGTTTCAGTAATAATCAAATTATTATAGATTTTATTGATGATCTTTACTCAGAATATAACGTTTACGATAATTATCTAAAATTCTTTGATAAAAGTTTTGTGAGTCCATTAAGTAAAACTGGTGTACAGACCTACAACTATGTATTATCAGATAGCGCATATATAGACAATAAATGGTGTTATAATATAATATACTATCCTAGACGTAAAAACGAATTAACCTTTAAAGGCGATTTTTGGGTCAATGATTCCACCTTTGCCATAAAAGAAATTAATCTTCAGGCTTCAAAAAGTGCTAATATAAACTGGGTTAAAGAAATCTATATTGAACAAGAATTTGACGTATTAAATGATTCACTATTTCTTATAAAACGCGATTACTTCCTATCTGATTTTTCTATGAATAAAAAGGAAAAGTCAAGAGGTATATATGGAAAACGAACCACTATATATGATAATTATAAATTCAACGAAGCAAAGGATGAAAAGTTTTATGATAAGGTAGTTTATAATTATGAAGCCGACGTTTACAATAGAGAAGATGATTTTTGGGAAACCAATAGACTTGAAGAATTAAGTAAAGATGAGAAAGGTGTTTACAAAATGTTAGACACGCTTAAAACCGTAAAGAAATTTAAAAGAATGTATAATTTAGGAAGCATTTTAGCTTCTGGTTATATTGAATTCACAAGTTTAAACTTAGATTATGGACCTATTTTCTCAACGTTTGGCTATAACGAAGTAGAAGGCATAAGACTTAGAACTGGTGGACGAACTTATTTTGGACCTAATGACTTATGGCGTATAGAAGGGTTTTTAGCTTACGGTTTTAAAGATGACAAATTTAAATACGGAATTTCTGGAAAATGGCTTTTAGACAAGCGGAGCAGATTAACAATTTTTGGTGGCAATAGACGTGATGTAGAACAAATTGGAGCTAGTTTAACAAGCTCTACAGATGTTTTAGGTCGAAGTTTAGCATCGTCTTCAATTATCGGAACAGGTTCTAACGACAAGTTAACTAATATAAAGTTAACCAATTTAGGGTTTTCAATTGAGCCAATGAGAAATTTTGAAGTACGTGTAGATGGTAGCTTTAGAGATCTTAGCTCTGCATCTCCAACTTTTAGTTTAGACTATAATGATCCTAACTCATTAACTGGCATTTCCTCTGAGCTAAGCCAATTTGAATCTCGATTGTCATTATCCTATTTTCCAAATCGCGAAATGACTGGATTTGGTGTAGAACGACGAGAAAAGAACACAAATTTTGCAAGGTTATTTGCTCAAGTTAGCCGTGGAGATCGTGACTGGTTTAGTAGTGACTTTGATTACACCAAGGTTCAGTTTTCATATATACAACCATGGCAAATTGGTGGATTTGGTCGTTTAACCTCATCAATAGAAGCTGGTAAAACTTTTGGAGAACTTCCCTTAGCTTTATTAAATGTAGTACCAGGAAACCAAACTTATTTTTCAATTTATAATACATTTCCTCAGTTAGATTTTTATGAGTTTGTAACAGATACTTATAGTTCAATTCATTTAGAACATAACTTTAATGGTAGAATATTTTCTAGAATTCCGTTCTTAAAAAAATATAACCTTAGAGCTATTTTAGGTTTACGAGGGGTTTGGGGAGAGTTATCTGATGAAAACATTGCTCTTAATACTACAGGCAGTCCCGTTGAGATTCCATTAATAGCACCAGACTCTAGAATGTATTATGAATACAGTTTTGGTGTAGCCAATATTTTTAAAGTTTTAAGACTCGATTTTAATTTTAGAGGTAATTACTTAGATCGTCCAGATGCCAGACGATTTGGTATTACGGGTAGTTTTGGATTTTATTTTTAAACTTTCATTAAGCCTTTATTCCTTTGGCAAAAGCACGCATTATACTATATTTGCAGTATACTTAGACCTAAAGGCCTCAAGTTTTACAACGATATTCTTTATATAAATTACTAAAAAAATATAACATGTCTGAAACACCAGAAATAACATTTGATGTATTAATTGAAATACCAAAAGGTAGCCGTAATAAATATGAATACGATTTTACATTACATAAAATTCGTTTTGACCGTATGCTTTTTTCTTCAATGATGTATCCTGGAGATTACGGTTTTATACCAGAAACGTTAGCATTAGATAGTGATCCTTTAGATGTTTTGGTTTTAGGACATCAACCAACTTTTCCAATGGTTGTTATGGAAGTTAGACCAATTGGAGTATTTCACATGACGGATGAAAAAGGACCAGATGAAAAAATAATCTGTGTTCCAGTATCTGACCCAATTTGGAGTAATAATAAGGACATAAGCGATTTAAATCCACATCGATTAAAGGAGATTGAACATTTCTTTAGAGTATATAAAGATTTAGAAAAAAAGAAAGTAGATGTTGGTGATTGGGGAAATGCTGAAGAAGCTGTTCAAATTTATCACGAATGTGTAAAACGTTATGATGATAGTGAACATAAAAAGAAACGTACTTTTACGATTTAAAAAAATATACGCTGTATAAAAATAACCCTTTTGCTTTAAAAGCAAGAGGGCTATTTTTTTATACAATTATTTATTACCATCTCTTCATTTGTTGTAAAAAAATAGTTCATTATAAATATATAATTTGATCTTACTTCTCAACTACATCGTTTTCGGAATCGTAGATTTTTTAACTTTTAAATAATAAAAAAGCAATATCAAGTAATTGATATTGCTTTTTTCGTAAAATATGATTCATTTTACTACTTTTGCCGAGCAAAAAACTAATCAAATAAAAAATATATGGATTCAATGATGATTTATATGCCAATAGCTTTGGCTGCTTTAGGTTTAATTTATATGATAATTAAACAATCTTGGGTAATGAAGCAAGATGCTGGTGACGGTAAAATGAAAGAGATCTCAGATCATATATATGAAGGTGCTCTTGCCTTTTTAAATGCTGAGTATAAATTACTAGGTATTTTTGTTGTTATAGTAAGTATACTTCTTGCTATTGTATCTTATGTAGTTCCTACAACTCATTGGCTTATAGTCATTGCTTTTATATTCGGAGCCGTTTTTTCTGCATTTGCAGGCAATATAGGAATGAAAATAGCTAC
The DNA here is from genome assembly GCF_045765065.1 of Winogradskyella sp. 4-2091. Taxonomy (NCBI): domain Bacteria; kingdom Pseudomonadati; phylum Bacteroidota; class Flavobacteriia; order Flavobacteriales; family Flavobacteriaceae; genus Winogradskyella; species Winogradskyella sp. 4-2091. The sequence continues at coordinate 95,187 of NZ_JBJKOD010000001.1, read as the reverse complement.
AAAAACCAACGTAAGAACTACACAAGCTGCACGTACTAGTTTACCAAATGCACTTAAAATTTCTTTTGGAGGTGGAACCGTTATGGGTCTTGGCGTTGCTGGTTTAGCTGTATTAGGATTAACTGTATTCTTCATTATATTTTTCAACGTATTTATGGATGGTGTTTGGACAAACACTATGGATATGACAATTGTATTAGAAACATTAGCTGGTTTCTCATTAGGTGCTGAATCTATTGCCTTATTCGCTAGAGTTGGTGGTGGAATCTACACAAAAGCTGCAGATGTTGGTGCCGATTTAGTAGGTAAAGTAGAAGCAGGAATTCCTGAAGATGATCCTCGTAATCCTGCAACTATTGCAGATAATGTAGGAGACAATGTTGGTGATGTAGCTGGTATGGGAGCAGATTTGTTTGGTTCTTACGTAGCAACAGTTTTAGCAGCTATGGTTTTAGGAAACTACGTTATTAAAGATATGGGAGGCGCTATTTCTGATGCCTTTGGTGGAATTGGTCCTATCTTGTTACCTATGGCAATCGCTGGTGTAGGCATCATTATATCGATAATAGGTACTATGCTAGTTAAAATTAGTAGTAACGACGCAAAAGAATCGCAAGTAATGGGAGCCTTAAACAAAGGCAACTGGACATCTATTGTATTAGTAGCCTTAGCTTGTTTTGCTTTATGTAAATATATGTTACCAGAAACTATGCGAATGGAGTTTTTTGGTGAAGGTTTAGTTGAAATTTCTTCAATGCGAGTTTTCTATGCTACTTTAGTTGGTTTATTTGTAGGCGCTGTTATTTCTTCAGTTACGGAATATTATACAGGATTAGGGAAACGTCCTATCTTAAAAATAGTGCAACAATCATCTACAGGAGCTGGTACTAATATTATTTCTGGTTTAGCAACAGGAATGATTTCTACATTCCCTTCTGTTCTTTTATTTGCAGGTGCAATTTGGGCATCTTACGCATTTGCTGGTTTTTATGGTGTAGCATTAGCTGCCTCAGCAATGATGGCAACTACAGCAATGCAATTAGCTATTGATGCATTTGGACCAATATCTGATAATGCAGGTGGTATTGCAGAAATGAGCGAACAAGAACCAATCGTAAGAGAACGTACAGATATTTTAGATTCAGTTGGTAATACAACAGCTGCAACCGGAAAAGGTTTTGCAATTGCTTCTGCTGCATTAACATCTTTAGCTTTATTTGCAGCTTACGTAACCTTTACTGGTATTGATGGCATTAATATATTTAAAGCACCAGTTTTAGCTATGCTATTTGTTGGTGGAATGGTACCTGTTGTATTTTCTGCTTTAGCAATGAATGCCGTAGGTAAAGCCGCAATGGAAATGGTACATGAAGTACGTCGTCAGTTTAAAGACATTCCAGGAATTATGGAAGGTACTGGAACTCCAGAATACGATAAATGTGTTGCAATTTCTACGCAAGCATCTTTAAAAGAGATGATGTTACCAGGTTTATTAACTATTGGTTTTCCTCTAATTATCGCTTTTGTTCCAATGATTTTTGGAATGGATTCTTTAGCAATTGCAGAAATGCTAGGTGGTTATATGGCTGGTGTAACTGTTTCTGGTGTGCTATGGGCAATTTTCCAAAACAATGCAGGTGGCGCTTGGGACAACGCAAAAAAATCTTTTGAAGCTGGTGTAGAAATCAATGGAGAAATGACCTATAAAGGTTCTGAAGCACATAAAGCTGCCGTAACTGGTGATACTGTTGGTGATCCTTTTAAAGATACATCAGGACCATCAATGAACATCTTAATTAAATTGACGTGTTTAATTGGTTTAGTGATTGCACCTATTTTAGGAGGACACACTGATGAAACTGGCTTAGCTAACACTGACGAAGAAGTTACCATAGAAATGACTATTGCTTCACAAGATTTAGCAAAAGCTACTGTTGACTATTCTACGATTAAGAATGGAAAAAAGGTTGTAGAAACTATTATTTTTGAAGGTACAGAAGCTGAGATAAAGAAAGATTTAGCTGCTTTTGAAACATCTATAAACAATTCTGATAGCAAGACTAAAAGAACTATAGAAAGTGTTGATATTTCTAAATAATATTAATAAACATTTTTAGACATTTGTATAGAAACCTCATAATTAATTTTATGAGGTTTTTTTTGTTGTAAGAATTTAGACGCAACCATTTTAAGGTTTATCCATCTATTGAATATAACCACAAAATCAACAGCTATGAAATCAAACAAAGTTTTACTTACAATTCTTCTATTATTTTGTCTTTCATTTAACTCTTGTGAAAAAGATGATGGAAATTTAGGAGGAGATCAACAAGAAATAATCCCAAATACATTTTCTGAATACTTCGGAAATACCATTTCAAGAGATTTTATAGGCAACGTCGTAGACACTAACAATAACCCAATTGAAGGTGTTACAATTACTATCGGCAATGACATAGCTATTACAGATAATAATGGTGTGTTTTTAATAAAAGATGCCAATGTAAAAGAACGTTTTGGTTACATAATAGCAGATAAAACAGGTTATATTCATGGATCTCGAAGCATAATACCATCTAACGGAACCAATAAAGTGACAATTATGTTATTAGAGGCTAACATCGTTGGCGCAGTAAATAGTGGTAATAGTGAAACTGTATCTTTAACAAATGGAAGTTCGGTAAGCTTTGATGGCAATTTTATTAAAGAAGATGGCTCTACTTATTCTGGTTCGGTAGATGTTATAATGCATCATTTGGATCCTGCAGATGAAGATATGGCTCTGCAAATGCCAGGAATGTTATACGCTCAAAATGAAGAAGGTGCTGAACGTTTGCTACAAACTTTTGGTATGCTCGCTGTAGAGTTAAGAGGTTCTGGTGGAGAAGAATTAAATTTAGCAGAAGGCTCTACTTCTGAAATTGAAATAAAAAAGCCTTATATTCTATATCATGAATACAAGACTTTTTAAATAATAAAGTCTTATTTTATAACGTATAAGTCAATCTAAAGGTAATAAACCTTGGTAAAATAAAGGTTTCAGAACTGTAAACCGAAATATTACTTGCGCCATTATTAACGTTAGAATCGATATTTAATAAGTTAGAGGCTTTAATTTGATATTCCCATTTAGCATCTTGATCTTTTCTATAAGCCAAACTAGCATTCCAAGTCTGGAAAGATTCTGAAGGCGAAATATTACTACTCTGATTGGTATACGCATAATCTGTTCTCACTGTTAATGAATTCCATATATACGCATCAAACTCAACTGAAGGCGCACTAGTAATATATTGCGTGTCGCTTTCTCCTTGATTATTATCGCTAATACTGTAGCGGTATTTTAAAGTAACATTTGGCCATTCTCTAAAATTAGTGCTTAACTCTGGTGTGTAACTTTGAGTAAAACTCTCATTTACCGATCTTTCATCCTGTACAAATTGATTTATTTTACTGTAATTAAAATTAGCTCTCAAACTTGCTTTAAGTTTCCCAAACGTACGTTGAACACGACCAAATGTAGATACACTCTCATCTGCAAAATTTGAATTAAAATACGAACTTGTTCTAATAACATTATCAAAATCTGTAAGTGATCTAATTTGATCTATATTTTTATTGTAGTTAAAGAACGCAAAAACATTAGTATAATTAAAAAGATTAAAACTAAAATAACGTAGACTGATGTTATGAGAAAGTGCATTTTGCAAATTTGGTTCTCCATATTGTATACTATTGTAATTATTTAATACTAACCCTTCTGCTAAACTCGTAACATCTGTAAAGGAGTTTTGCATATTATAACTTAGGGTTAAACTTTCACTCTTTTTAAATTGTATTCTTGTTTCAAAATCTGGCAATAATCTAAAGAAATTATCTTCGTATGTTGTACCAAATTGCGTGTTTTTATTACCATATGCATGTACTGAAAAACCTGGTGTAATTGTAAACTTTCCTGTTTTTAGTGTATAATGCATCCCTAAATAAACATCACTAAAGTTATATTCAGTATCGTTTTCATTACGCAATAACTCACCATCATTAGTTAAAGTCGCTGTTGGATCAAAGAAAGTACCATCATCTAAAAACTGAAAAATATTAGAGTCAAACTGCTGATTGCTTAATATTGTACCCAAAGTAAAATTGATATTGCTTTTTGAATTTAGAATATTATAGTAATCTAATTTAGCATCTAATTGATTAGATTTTATTCGTCTTTCTTGATTAAGATTATAGTCATTCTGGTTGACATCTAATCCTAATGCACTAGCAGTATTTTCAAAAGCATTTTCATCTTTTAAACCTATAACATTGTAAAATGGATCTTCATCTTTTAATAAATGTTGTGCTTCAAAAGCAAAAATATTAGTTTCATTTAGGGTGTAATAGTAGTTAACGTTTTGATTAATACTATATGGTTTCGCTTCATCTAACTGATTGGTTGTACCAACTACCGTAGAAAACTCATTATTCATTTCTGAATCATCTGAAATACGACCAAGAATATCATAATTCAATTGATTATTCGCGTTTGGTTTATAACTAGCGCTTAATTTGGCTAAACCTTGGTTAGTTGCTTCTCTACCTGTTTGAACAGTTTCTTCATCTGGTATTCCTAAGTCTGCGTCTGTATAACGCACAAAACTCTCTTGTCTTGTTTTTAACCTATTGGCATTATAAATTATAAAGCCACTAAGATCTAAGGCTTTATTTGGTGCATAACTAAAGTTCACAGCGCCTAATTTTGACTCAATACTTTGTGCATCGCCAAGGTTAGTTAAACCTCTTAACCCATTATCTCCAAGATTTATACTTGTTCCGCTACTGCTGCTTGGCGCTCTAAATCCACCACCAAAATTTCTTAAATCTCTTCCTGTTAAGGCTACTTCTCCCGTATTATTTAAATCACCAATAACATTGATACTATACTTAGGGCTGTAGTAAAAAAGTTTAGGCTGCACCAAGTAAAGCTCATCTGTTGGTGAAGGTGCTACACCTCCTCCTACTGTGACATCTCCAAACCAAAAGTTTTCTTTACCTTCTTTTAATTTAATATTAATAGCTACATTATCTTGGTTATTCTGTACACCACTTAACTGGCCAACTTCAGAATAATTACGCAAAACTTGAACTTTGTCTACAGCACTAGAAGGAATGTTTTTTGTTGCCAACTTAGAATCACCATCAAAGAAATCTTTCCCATTAACCATTAACTTATCGACAACCTTACCTTCTACTTCAACTTGTCCATCATCATTTATTTCAACACCAGGTAATTTTTTCAATACGTCCTCTAGCTTCCGTTCCGATCCATTTTTGAAAGAATCTGCATTATAGATTAATGTATCTCCTTTTATGGTTACAGGCATTTCGTAAGTAATTTCAACAGCATCTAACTGATTATCAGAAACCATATTGAAATTTCTTGTTAAATCTTCTTCTTTTGTTTGAAGGGTTTCGTCTACAGATTTTAAACCGATATAACTAATTTGAATATTGTATAAGGTATTCTTACTTAAAGACAGTGCATATTTACCGTTAGCATCTGTTATACCATAAGACTCTAAAGTATTCGAATCTTTATTAATTGCGATAACATTTGCGAGTTCTAAAGGGGTACCAATACTATCCTTTACAACACCTTGAAGTTTAATTTGGGCAAAGGAACTACTTGCTATTAATAGGCATAATAGCGCTAATACATTCTTCATATAATTTGGTTGTGATTGTTATTTTAAATTTTTAATCTTATCAAACGCATTAACATTTGATAATAAATGTGGTTGTACATAAAAAAGATAGTGACGAATTAATTACGTCCTCGACCTCCTCCTCGTCCGCCTCGACCTCCGCGTAACTCTCTTAACTCTTTCATCTTTTTTGTTACAATTTCGTTGTATTCTGTTTGTGTAACTTCATCTCCTTTTTTAGGCTTTTCAATCTCTTCTTTTTCTTCAGGATTTAAAACAATTTTTGTACATAAAATAGTAGTACGATCTGCATTAACTTCTAATATTAATCCTGGTAAACCCCAATAACCATCTGGTCCTTGGTTTACAGGTATCTGTGGAGAATACCAAGCAACTACTTCGATAATTTTTGGTTCTTTAGCTTCTGGCTTATCTTTTTTTTCTTTTTTCTTACTATTAGTGCTATCTTTTTCTTTTTTACCTTCTTCTCTATCATTTCCTCCTCTACTTGGTCTTCTAAAAGCACTAAAATCAAAGGCATCAGATGTTGTAGTTGCTGTAGCTTTAAAACATGTGTACTGACCTATTTGCTTTGTCTCAGTACCCATTTTCCATTCTAAGTTTTTTAAATCATCTACAATTAAAAACTTCTTACCAAAAAATTCTTGGTCTGTAATAGCTTCTTTGGTTTTTACATTTTTATATTTTGGACCACCAGTAAAACTAGAACCAAATCCTCCAAATCCTCTTCCTCCACCTGGAGCTGCTAATTTCTCATCTTCTTTATAAATAGATTCTACTTGGTTAAACGTTAACACATATTCTTTTTCTAAAAAGCTTTTCATACGTTCGGCAATTTGCTTTTTACGTTCCGGACTTGCGTCTGGCCCACCAATACCTTCCATATCCATAGTGGTTTTAGATTGGTAATACGCCTTGCCTTGAAAATCTTGAGCAAATGCATTGAAACTCGTAAAAAAGACTGTTAACAGTAATGCAATTTTAAATGGTAATTTCTTCATGTGTTTATCGATATTGTTATAAAATCCAAAACGAATTTAGTTAATCTCACTAAACGTAAGACTCATTGAATGAAGAAAAGTAAAATCCTATACCGTTAAATTTATGTTAAGAAAATTAACCACCAACTGAAATTATAACGTGCTCTCCTTTTGAACCTTTACGAGGTGCATAACGCTCCATCATTTCCTTGGCCTTTTTATCCATTATATCGTCATACTCTTGTTGGTCAACTTGCTTTCCCTTAGTAGGTTCATTAATTTCTATTTTTTCTTCTGGATTAATTACTATTTGACTACAAATAACAGTTAACTTTCCATCATGAATTTCTAAAATTAATCCAGGTAATCCTTGATATTTAGCTGGCCCATTACTCACAGGTATCTGAGGTGTGTACCAAGCTGTGATTATACGATCTTCCATTTCAATCGCTTCCTCCTCTTCCTTTTCATCATCAGATTCCTTTTTTTTATTTGTATTACTGCTAAAACTAATACTCTTTCTTTTTGGCACTTGTTTAGTATAAGTTGCTTTAAAACACATGTATTCTCCAATATGTTTAGTGTCTGACTCCAATTTCCAGTCAATTGAGACAATTGAATCTTTTATCAAAAACTTTTTACCCATCGTTTCTTTTTGATCTATATAGCTTTTGTCTTTTATATTTTTATAAAAAACATCGTTACCACTATTTCCAAAAGACATCATCATTTCGCCACCAACTTGCGGCTTGTCTAATTCAACTTCTTGCCTATATAATGATGAAGATTTATCAAAGGTTAAAGTGTAGGTTTTCTGAAATCCCTTTTTCATCATTTCTATCATCTTGGTCTGCATAGCGTCATTCATTTTAGTGCTATCCATTTTTATGTCAATTTTGCGTTGTGTTCTATATGTTGCCACGCCTTGAAAATCTTGAGCTAAAACTGATGACGCCACAAGAATTAATATTAATGAGAATAAGATTGAGAGATTTTTCATAATTTGATATATTATAGATTGATTATGTTTTTGATTAATATACTACAATTATCTGAAAATTAAACCACTACTTATGTTAACCAACGTTAACGAGTGTTAACCGATTAGCAATCTATTTTTTTTACTTCTACATTTGAATTATGAATGATGTAAGATACAAATGGATTTTATATACTATAGTGGTTGTTATTCTTGGTACAATTGGAATACAAGTCTATTGGAATTACAAAAACTACCAAACTAGCAAACAACAGCTCATTAATGATGTACAAATTAGTTTAGACAAAGCCGTTGATGATTATTATACCGCTTTAGCAGAACAATCTACTATTGGTATTTTCTTAAAAGGCGATCAACAAAAGGATGCCTTTAAAGAAGGAAGTAAACTTCAAAATTTTTTAAAAAACTTAGATGAATCTAATAGTGGCTTTAGTAATATTGATTCTTTAGATGTCACTGCCATAGACGGCATAACGATACTTAGGGGACGTAAGGCCGACTCGATGGCTAAAAAAGAAGATGAAAAACTCAACCCTTTAACAATAGAAAATTTTCATTTAAAAAAAGACAGTTTAAAAAATAAGGGCATTGATTTTAAAACTGCTGAGTTTTTAACATCAAAAGTCATGATTTCAATGACTAATGATACTCTAGATATAAAAAGCGTAGATAGTTTAGTTAAGCAAGAATTAAAACGCAAAAATATTGATATCGCATTCTATTTAGACTATAAAAATCCTAAACACGATATTGAACATTGGATTAAAACAAAAGAAATGCCAGAGCTTGATCCTAATCACATGTCAGCCGATTATTTACAGACGGACTCAAAATCTACGTTTCTGCCAAAAGGTACTTTTTTAACCATATTGTTTACAAATACAACTGAAGCTATTTTATATAGAATTTTAGGTGGAATTTTAATCTCTACACTTCTCATACTTGCTGTAATAAGTTCATTATTTTACCTACTGAAAATTATACGAGACCAAAAACAACTAGCCGAAGTAAAAAACGACCTTATTAGTAATATAACGCACGAGTTTAAAACGCCTATAGCCACCATAAGTGCAGCAATAGAAAGTATAAATAGTTTTAATGCTATTGAAGACAAGGAAAAGACCAAAAAATACCTAAACATGTCTTCAGTGCAATTAGGGAAACTAAATGTTATGGTTGAAAAAATGTTAGAAACAGCAACCTTAGACAGTAATAATTTAGACCTAAAAAACGAAAACTTTAATCTATCTGAATTGCTGTTAACACTAACCAATCGTTATAAAATACAATTCAGAGAAAAAACCATAAACAATAATTTTCTAGTTGAAAACTTAATCATTAATGCAGATATATTTCATATTGAAAATGCTTTAAATAACATTTTAGATAATGCTATAAAATATGGTGGAGAAGAAATTACTGTTCTATTAAGGGAAAACAAAAATAATTGCATCATTCTAATTTCTGATAACGGAACCGGTTTAACTAAAACTAATAAAGAACAAATTTTCGATAAATTTTATCGTGTACCAAAAGGCAATAAGCACGATGTAAAAGGATTTGGCATTGGTTTATATTACACCAAAACGATTATAGAAAAACATAAAGGCTCTATAAATTTAGAATTGAATAAAAATTTAACTACGTTTAAAATCACACTTCCAAATGGCTAATAAAATTAAACTCTTATTGGCTGAGGACGAAGCAGCGCTAGGACAGATTATAAAAGAAAGCTTAGAAACAAGGGACTTTGAAGTTACCCTTTGCGAAAATGGAGATATTGCTTTTAAAAAATATCAAACTGAAGCGCCAGACATTTTAGTCTTGGATGTAATGATGCCTAAAAAAGATGGTTTCACTTTAGCCAAAGACATTAGAGCTGTAGATGATACTATTCCTATTATATTCTTAACAGCAAAATCTCAAACCGCAGATGTGGTTGAAGGTTTTTCTATTGGCGGAAATGACTACCTTAAAAAACCGTTCAGCATAGAAGAACTCATTGTTAGAGTGCATAACTTAGTAGATAGAACTAAAACACAAAAGTCCTCTGAGATTATAACGCTTGGTCAATTCGCTTTCGATTTTCCTAAACAACAATTAAGTTTCATGGATGAGGAGTCCGTTCAGCTCACTCACAGAGAAGCACACTTATTGTTTCATCTTATAAAAAATAAAAATCAGGTTTTAGACCGTTCTTTAATATTGAATAAACTTTGGGGAACTGATGATTTTTTTACCGCAAGAAGCATGGATGTTTTTATTAGTAAACTGCGAAAAAAATTACAAAAGGATAAAAACATTCAGATTATTAATGTTCGTGGGTTTGGTTATAAATTAACGGTATAATTTTATGAAATCTGTTCGTTTTTAAAATTACTGCAATCCTTAAGCGTTATTAATTGGTACAATTTTGTATTTTTCAGTCTTAAGTGGTCAACCTTTATGCAAAAGCTTTTTCTTTTATTTTTAATTTCTAGTTTTTTAGGCTTTGCGCAAGGAGAAAACCAACAACTCGTTACAGCTACAGCGACTTTAAAAGATTCTACAATTATAAAAGCGGAGTCTATTTTCGGAATAGATAATTATGGAACCTTTTATTATTCAACGGAAAATAACACCTTCAATAAAAAAACGAAGGACACTATTATTAGTTATTCTAATTTTCAGTTAGGCGAAATTACATCGGCAAACACATTTAATCCTTTAAAAATAAATCTGTTCTATAAAGACTTTAATACAGTTATAATCCTAGATAATCGCTTGGCTGAAATTTCAAAAATTGATTTTAACTCTAACACAACCTACAAAAATGTATCGTTTGTTTCTTCGGGCTATAACAATACACTTTGGTTATTTAATGAAGATTTTCAATATTTAGAATTATACGATTATGCTTCAAACAAAACCAAACTAAAAACAGTACCAGTACAATCTAAAGTTCTAGATTTAAAAAGCGATTATAATTATTGCTTCTTACTCACTGAAAATTATCTTTATATCTATAATTATTTTGGAAGCTTAATAAGAAAACTGAAAAACACAGGTTACGAAAGTTTGGCATTTAACGAAGCGCATTTGGTTTTAAAAAAAGAAGATTCTTTGTTTATCTTAGAAAAAAACCAAACAGAAATATTACCTGTTAAACATCCAAAAATGTTAATAAATCAGTTTTTGGTAACCAACGAAACAGTGTATCTTTACCGAGAAAATTTACTATATCAATACCAATTAAAATTAGATTAGATTATGCATGTAGCCGTTGCAGGAAATATTGGAGCCGGAAAAACTACACTTACAAAATTACTAGCGAAACATTTTAAGTGGGAAGCACAGTTAGAAGATGTAGTTGACAATCCGTATTTAGATGATTTTTACAATCAGATGGAGCGTTGGAGTTTTAACCTGCAGGTTTATTTTTTAAATAGTAGATTTAGACAAGTTAACCAAATTCACGATAGCGGAAAAGATATCATTCAAGACAGAACAATCTATGAGGATGCACATATTTTTGCACCCAACTTACACGCCATGGGTTTAATGACCAATCGTGATTTTGAAAATTATTCTTCGTTATTTGAATTAATGGAATCTTTTGTAAAAGGACCAGATTTACTTATTTATTTACGTAGTTCTATTCCTAATTTAGTCGCACAAATCCATAAAAGAGGACGCGATTACGAAAACACAATTAGTATCGATTATTTAAGCCGATTAAACGAACGTTATGAAGCTTGGATTTCTAAATACGATAAAGGAAATTTATTAATTATAGACGTAGACAATTTAGATTTTGTTGCTAATCCTGAAGATTTAGGAGACATAATCAACCGAATTGATGCTGAAATTAATGGATTATTTTAAAGTTATAGTCTTCAATTATTACGCTAAAAATTGAAATACTTTTTACTTGCTCTCGCAGTATTATCTACACTTAATATTCAATCACAAAACGATTCTATTTCTGATGGTAAAAGAATATGGAACGATTTTAAATACGACGGTATATCTATTATTAAAGGCGTTGGCAATGCTTACACCCAACCTTTAAGATGGAAAAAGAAGGATTTTATAACTGCAGGAAGTTTTATTGCAGGTACAAGTTTACTATATCTTGCAGATAATGAAGCACAACGCATTTTTACAGAACAAGGTGAGCATGCTCCAACTATATTACAAGATTTTGGATGGTATTTTGGCAGTCCTCAAAATTTCTTCATGGTAACGGCTGGTGTTTATGGTTTTGGATTACTAACAAAAAATGAAAAAGTAAGATATACAGGTGTTTTAATTATTTCGTCTGCTGTGGCTTCAGGCTTGTTTCAAAGTGTTGCAAAAACTGCTATTGGTCGTGCTAGGCCAAAAACAGGAAACCATGATCATTTTAGTCCATTTAGTAATGAACCTGGCTACCACTCTTTTCCTTCCGGACATTCAATTTTATCATTTTCTATGGCTCATGCTATAGCTAAACAATTTGATAATTTTTGGGTTAAAGCTGGTATTTATACTGTTGGATCAATTGCTCCAATTTCTAGATTATGGAAAAATGCACATTGGATATCTGATGTAGGTTTTGGTATGGCTTTTAGCATTGTTATTACAGACGGCATCGATAATTTTATGAAGCGTAATCAGCGTTATGAAATTAAAGAGCCAAAGCAAATATCTTGGCAACTAAAAATGGGTGCAGGTACTTTTGGTGTTGTTGGCACTTTTTAAATAAATGCTGAAATTATACAATAAAGCCATTCTCTCTAGCGTGCTCAATGGCCTGTGCGCTACTTTCCACCATTAAAACCATTGTGGTTTTGTAGTTTTCCACTAATCCTTTTACCCGCAACATTTTCTTTTTGTGTTGCACACTACGAAGATAAATTGCCAAAATTCGATTTGGAAATTCTTCTGCAATTTCCATGTAAATGTCTGGATCATGCTCACCACTATCACCAATTAATATAAATGGTAAATCTGGATACGTTTTTAATAGATTAAGAATTTCTTTTTGTTTCTGAGGTTTTTCATCTTGAGATTTCTTCTTTAAAAAATTGCTTAAACTTCTTAATAAAATAGGACCTTTAGGAAATTTGTTCTGTCTTAAAAACAATTCTAAATAGCGATATAAATTCCATGGACTATGACTGACATAAAAAATAGGATTTGCATTTTCGCCAGAAATTCCTCTATGCAGTTTATGATAAAAATCTGCAGCACCTTCTAACGGAATTCTATTCTTAGCATGCCTAAAAATTGAATTATAAATTACTTTCCATTTTAAGGTAGACACAACACCAGTGTGCAAAATAGTATCGTCAATATCACTAGCCACACCAAATTGCGCCTTAGAGGAAGGTATTAGAATCTCACCTGGAAATCTATTTTTATTCTGTATCGTCCGTTTTATCTTTAAATCATCATAAAACAATTCAAAAGACAACCAACCTTCTTCATTAGTAAGAGTTTTTAAATTTTCTAAGCTCTCTTCAAACTTATAATATCCTTTATTATCTGTAACACCTTTTAGAATGGTATTATTGGGCAATTTTATACTAACACCTACGTTTTTAATTTCATCAGTCTCAAAACGCTTCCAAGTATTTACAATAAGATGCCAAATATGCTGCTCATCTAAATCTATAGACTCATCTTCTAGTGCTCTTCCGCGTGCATAAAAATGATTATCAGTACCATAACCTTGAAAAGCTATAATCTGTAATGGATCTTTCTTTAACCAGCTCAAATGAAATTATTTTTAATAATTTTCAAGATAGTAAAATCTACAAAGCTTTAAAACATCTTAACCGTTTTATCTAAATTTAGAAGGATAAACAGTAAGTATTCATAATTATAATTAATTTCGCCACATGATAAGAGCCTTACAATTACGTGTTAATTTATTCGAAGAAAGACAACCAGATGGTTTGCTAAAAAAAGCAGCTTATAATTTAGATATTAAAACCTCTGAAATTTCTGGAATTAAAATTCTAAGAAAATCTATTGATGCTCGTAAACGCAACATCATATTTAATTACAAAGTTGAGGTCTATATTAATGAACCAATGCCAGAAACCTCTGAGTATCACTTTGACTACAAAGATGTTTCTAATTCAAAACCTATACATATCATTGGTTTTGGACCAGCAGGAATGTATGCAGCACTGCGTTGTATAGAGTTAGGTTTTAAGCCTATTGTTTTAGAACGCGGTAAAAATGTAAAAGACCGACGACGCGATTTAAAAGCCATTAATCAAGATCATTTTGTAAACGAGGATTCTAATTATTGTTTTGGCGAAGGTGGTGCTGGCACCTACTCTGATGGTAAACTTTACACCAGAAGCTTAAAGCGCGGTGATGTACGTAGAGTATTTGAAAATTTAGTTTATCATGGTGCTACTGATCAAATATTGGTGGATGCTCATCCTCATATTGGTACTAATAAATTGCCAAAGGTTGTCACTAACATTCGCGAAACCATCTTAAAATATGGAGGAGAAGTTCACTTTGAATCTCGAGTTTCAGATTTTACATTAAAAGATAATAAGATTGTTGCGCTTCAACTTTTAGACGGAAAAGAACTTAATGTAGAAAAAGTAATTTTAGCAACTGGTCATTCTGCAAGAGATATTTTCTATTTATTAAATGACAAAAAGGTTAAACTTGAAGCGAAATCTTTTGCAATGGGAGTTAGAGTTGAGCATCCACAAGAGATTATTGATGGTATTCAATACCATTGTTCAGGTGAACCAAGAGACGAATTATTACCTGCTGCATCATACAGTTTGGTAGAACAAATTAATCATAGAGGTGTGTACTCTTTTTGCATGTGTCCTGGTGGATTTATTGTACCTGCTGCCACCGCAAATGGAGAAGTAGTAGTAAATGGAATGTCACCTTCTAAACGAAATAATAAGTTTGCCAATTCTGGTATTGTTACTGAAATAAATGCAGATAAAGATTTATATAAATACGAACATTTTGGTGCTCTAAAAGCATTAGAATATCAAAAAGATTTAGAGCGTTTAGCCTTTACATCTGGAGGACGAAAACAATCTGCACCTGCACAAAAACTAACGGATTTTGTGGAAGGAAAAACATCAAATAGCCTTAACGAAACCTCATATCAACCAGGCCTAAATTCCGCACCATTACACTCTTTATTACCTAAAATAATTGGTGGTTCACTAAGAAAAGGTTTTAAAGCTTTTGGGCAAAAAATGAAAGGATACTATACAGAAGAAGCTAATATTATTGGTGTAGAATCTAGAACCTCTTCACCTGTTAGTATACCAAGGACAGAAACTTTAGAACATCCAGAAATTGCTAATTTATTTCCTTGTGGCGAAGGTGGTGGTTATGCTGGTGGTATTATTTCTGCAGCAATGGATGGTGAGCGTTGTGCTGAAGCAGCTTGTCAATAATAAGCTTTTGTCACGTTTTAAAAATAATGATCTGGTTTTTTTAGAAATAAGAAAATTTCTCAATAAACGTTATGCTAATATGAGAAAAATTATTCCTACAATTCTATTGGTTATTCTAGCAGCTGGCTGTAATAACTCTGAACAAAAAAAAATCTCAGAATACCATAGTATGTTAGATACTTTAGATATTAACGATTATGATTCTTATCGTAAATATCATCAACGAATATCAGAACTTAAACCCATTAAAGAATCTTATTGCTTGCTAGATTCATTTAAAGCCGAAATTGATATTAAGAAAAATAAGCTAACATATTTTATAGGAAGTGAGAGAGAACATTTACCTCCAAGTCTTAGAAACTTTCCAAATTATTTAGAGAACAATTACTCAATAAATTCTATAGAATTACTATTAAGCTGCATAGTGTCTGCAGATGACGAATATTACGAATGCTATGAGCGTATAATGCATAAAGCCATTGCTGACAAATATGGAGCTGACTTTATAAATGATTCAAAAAGAATTGTTGATAGTATATACTTACATCATAACAAAAACTTAATTTATACTTGGAGTGATTCTTATGCCTTAAATACCAGACATAGATCAAAAAATTATAGACTATGGAAAGACTCTATTCAAAATGAAATACGTAATATAAAACACACTATAGCATTTCAACCACAAAGCGAAGAAGACTATCATTTTTCTGCCCAATTCATTATAACTAAATCTGGAAAAATTGATAGTTTAGAAACTTACAATATAGGTTATCAAGACAAAAAGAATGATCATCTAAAAAAACGATTGAAAGAATACATCTTAAATACAAAATGGCAACCTATTGAATTGTATGGTATAAAGCTGAATACAAAAGAACATTTCTTTATTTAGTATTAAGTTTAAATTAGATAAATAACCAAAATTTAAGGAACTATATAAATTGATATTTTATATCTATTTTTGCCTAACTAATCTTAATAAAAATGAACGCATATATATTTCCAGGTCAAGGTGCTCAATTCTCAGGAATGGGATTAGACCTTTACGAAAATTCTCCTTTAGCTCAAGAATTGTTTGAAAAAGCCAACGATATTTTAGGCTTTCATATTACAGATATAATGTTTGAAGGCTCTGCTGAAGACCTTAAAGAAACTAAAGTAACTCAACCTGCTATATTTTTACATTCGGTAATTTTAGCCAAAACACTTGGAGATAGCTTTAAGCCAGACATGGTTGCTGGTCATTCACTTGGTGAATTCTCAGCACTCGTTGCTGCAGGAGCATTAACATTTGAAGATGGATTAAAATTAGTTTCGCAACGTGCTCAGGCCATGCAAAAAGCTTGTGAATTACAACCAAGTACTATGGCTGCCGTTCTAGGATTAGAAGATGACATAGTAGAAAAAGTATGCTCTACAACAGAAGGTGTTGTAGTTGCTGCAAACTACAACTGTCCTGGACAATTAGTAATTTCTGGTGATGTAGAAGCTATTAATAAAGCATGTGCATCTCTTAAGGATGCAGGAGCAAGACGTGCTTTAGTGCTGCCTGTTGGTGGTGCTTTTCACTCGCCTTTAATGGAACCCGCTCGTGAAGAATTAGCAGCAGCCATAGAAAACACAACATTTAGTAAACCAAATTGCCCTATCTATCAAAATGTAACGGCTTCTGCCATTACCGATGAAAACGAAATTAAAGCTAATTTAATTTCGCAATTAACAGCTCCTGTTCGTTGGACGCAATCTGTACAACAAATGATAGAAGATGGTGCTTCTCTCTTTACTGAAGTTGGTCCTGGTAAAGTGTTACAAGGCTTAGTTAATAAAATAAATAGAGCATCTGAAACAGCTTCAGCTACTTTTGAAACTAATGCTTAAAC
The DNA here is from genome assembly GCF_045765065.1 of Winogradskyella sp. 4-2091. Classification (NCBI taxonomy): domain Bacteria; kingdom Pseudomonadati; phylum Bacteroidota; class Flavobacteriia; order Flavobacteriales; family Flavobacteriaceae; genus Winogradskyella; species Winogradskyella sp. 4-2091. The sequence continues at coordinate 78,195 of NZ_JBJKOD010000001.1, read as the reverse complement.
CATATATGTTTTGAATAGAAACTTATTTATCACAGTACTTATTATTTTCAATATTGCTATCGATCAAATATCTAAAGTAGTTGTGAGAAACACTTTAGAATTTAAAAAAGTAATTAATATTATAGGCGAATATTTTCAACTAATTTGGGTTGAAAATAAAGGTGCTTTTTTAGGTATGGGAAGCGATATGAATCCTACACTTAGATTAATCTTCTTATTAGTTTTACCAACAATTGTTTTAGGCTACGTTATCTACTACATTGTGAAAACGAAAGAACTAGACAAATTAAGCTTAATCGCTTTTTGCTGTATTGTTGGTGGTGGAATTGCTAATGTTTTTGACCGAATTGTATTTGGTCAAGTAACAGATTTCTTTTTTATTAATTTAGGTGGTGTCTTTAAAACTGGTATATTTAACATAGCTGACCTATCTGTTTCTTTAGGAATGGTTATGTTATTATGGAGTGGTTTTACACTAAAAAGTAAAAAGAAAGCTGATCTACAATCTTAGTAAAAATAGATCTATTCAACTCATAATTTAAAAAAGAACCTAACGCGCTAGTTGGCAATCGTCGCAATCTTTAACTTTACCATAATATGTTTCACGATATTTGTGTAAAGTTTGGTAAGGGATACTTAAGAATTGTTTTTTAATGTAGGTAACGTTTGTAGACAATACACCCATTTTTTTTGTGAAGCGACCTTCTGTTTTGGTCTCTCGTTTAATACTTATCAATTTCATCTTATTCAATTATCATTCCTTACAAAATAACAAAGATTAGAAACCAATCCCAAGTTGTAAACGTTAAAACCTAGTTAAGTGCTTATAGAATTAGCATATTGAAATTTAGATGTACTAATACGTACACAATCCTTAACGAGGAATTGTTTGAGTTATTATACACTAATAGAAATCTAGAATTAAATATTACTATTTTTTGTAGACAACACCTTCCTTCATCACAAAAGTGACGTTTTCCATTGTAGAAATGTTTTTAATTGGGTCTTCATCTACGGCAATAATATCCGCCAAAAAACCAGGCTTTATTTGCCCTATTTCATTTTCCATTTTTAACAGCATGGCATTCGTGAGTGTTGCGCTCTGAAGCGCCTCCATTTCCGGCATTCCTGCTTCTACCATATAACCAAATTCTTTTCCATTATCGCCATGATAAAAAACTGCGGCATCAGTTCCGAAAGCAATACCAACACCAGCTTTGTAGGCTCTACCAAACATTTCCTGAATTTTAGGACCTATATTTAAAGCTTTAGGCACAATGATTTCAGGATAATAGCCATCAATTTTTGCTTTATCCGAAACAAATTTTCCTGCAGTTATAGTAGGCACTAAATAAACATCATGCTTTTTCATTAATTCCATGGTTTCCTCACTCATTAAAGTACCATGCTCAATAGTTTTTACGCCTCCTAAAATAGCACGCTGCATACCTTCATCGCCATGTGCATGCGCTGCAACATGAAACCCGTAATCGGCAGCTGTATCGCAAATTGCCTTTATTTCTTCTACAGTAAATTGAGGATTCTGACTACTCTTTGCAACACTTAGAACACCACCAGTGGCCGTAATTTTAATTAAATCTGCTCCGTTTTTATAACGTTGTCGCACTGCTTTTTTTGCATCTTCTATGCCGTTAACAACACCCTCTTTAGGACCAGGATTTCCTATTAAAGATCTTTTAGCACCATTTGTAGGATCTGCATGACCTCCTGTTGTAGCCAATGCCTTTTCTGCAGTAAAAATTCTTGGACCTGTAATTTTCCCCGCATTTATTGCGTTTCTTAATGAAACATTTACTCCAGATCCTCCTAAATCTCTAACTGTTGTAAAACCACTCATTAAAGTAATATTTGCGTAGTTTACTGAGTTGTAAGCTACATCAGCGTCATTTAATGTATAGTCTTCTAAATAAGATTTAGGGTTTGTTTCACCTTCAATATGAACATGCATATCTATTAAACCTGGCATTACCGTTTTAGACTTTAAATCAATTATTAAATCTTCATTATTACTTGACTCTATAAAACCGCTTTCAACAGATTTAATCTTATTTCCAGAAATTATAATTGTTTTTTTCTTGAGTATTTTACCCGATTTTGTATCTACTAATTTTCCGCAATGCAAATAGGTATCTTGCGCAGTTAAAGAAATTGAACAGAGTAGTACAAAAATTCTGAGTAAAGTTTTCATAAGTTAATTTTTATTTATTTCTAATTTTCTGTTCCCACTTCCATGCGGAATCCATTGCGTCATCTAAACTTAACTGTGTTTTCCAGCCTAAGACATTGTTCGCTTTAGATGTTTCAGCATAAGCCGCAGTGATATCACCTTCTCGTCTATCTACAATTTTATAATTTAAGACTTTACCAGAAACACGTTCAAAAGATTGAATAGCTTCTAAAACTGTACTACCCTTGCCTGATCCTAAATTAAAAAACTCATAATTAGAATCATTTTTATTCTCTAATAAACGTTGTAATGCAACAACATGCGCTTTTGCCAAATCTACAACATGAATATAGTCTCTAACACATGTTCCATCAGAAGTAAGGTAATCACCACCAAATACTGAAAGTTGTTCACGCATCCCAATTCCTGTTTGAGTGATATAAGGTACTAAATTTTGTGGTACTCCAATTGGCAATTCGCCAATTTCAGTTGAAGGATGTGCTCCAATTGGATTAAAATAGCGTAAAGCGATTGCATTAATATCTTCGTTCACTTTACATGTATCACTAATAATTTCTTCTCCAATTTGTTTTGTATTACCATACGGAGATTCTGCTGGTTTTACTGGAGCGTTTTCAGTTATAGGTAATTCATCTGCTTGACCATATACTGTACAAGAAGAACTAAATATAAAATTTTTTCTACTTAAACCTTTTAATTCTTGAAGTAAATAAACCAACGTAGAAATATTATTTTCATAATATTTCAATGGTTCTAAAACACTTTCTCCAACCGCTTTACTTGCCGCAAAATGTATAACTCCTGCGATATCATTATGACGCTTAAAAAAATCTTGTACGTCTGTTTTTATTTTTAGGTCTAATTTTTCAAAATGCGGCTTCACGTTAGTAATTGCTGTGATACCATCTAAAGCTTCCTCTGAAGAGTTAGATAAATCATCAATAATTACAACTTCAAAACCCTTATTTTGTAACTCCACAACTGTATGAGACCCAATAAAACCAAGTCCTCCAGTAACTAATATTTTCATATTTAAGAATTATTATTAATAAAATTAAGAACCGAACTCGTTATAAATTCAATTTGATCATCTTCTAATTCTGTATGCATTGGTAATGAAATAACAGATTTAATCAGTTGATTTGTAACTGTAAAGTCAGATTCATTATAACGTTCATCTAAATAAGCCTTTTGTCTATGAAGTGGAATTGGATAATACACACCACATGGAATATTGTTTTCTTGTAAATGTGCTACTAAAGCATCACGATCTACATCCTTTAAATTTAATGTATACTGATGAAATACATGGCAGTCACAGGTATCGCAAATACCTTCACAAACATCTCTTCCTGTTGGAATTGTTATGTTAGGATGATTTTTAAAAGCTTCATTATACTTATTGGCTGCAGCACGTCTTTTTCGATTATACGTATCTAAATGGGGTAATTTCGCATCTAATACTGCGGCTTGTATAGAATCTAACCTAGAGTTTACACCAACAACATCATGATGATAGCGTTTGTACATACCATGGTTTACAATACCTCTAATCGTATGTGCTAAGTCATCATCGTTTGTAAAAATTGCACCACCATCACCATAGCAACCTAAATTTTTAGACGGAAAAAATGACGTTGAAGCCGCATGACCGATTGCTCCTGTTTTCGTTTTACTACCATCTTTGTGCGTGTAATTTGCACCAATACCTTGCGCATTATCTTCAATGACAAATAAATTATGCTCTTTAGCTAAATCCATTATAGCATCCATATCTGCAGGCAGTCCAAACAAATGAACTGGCACAATTGCTTTTGTTTTTGGTGTTATTGCTTTTTTAATAGCATCTACATCGATATTAAAAGTTACGGGATCTACATCTACTAAAACAGGTGTTAACTGCAGTAAAGCAATTACTTCTACAGTGGCTGCAAAAGTGAAATCTGCTGTTATGACCTCGTCACCAGGTTTTAAACCTAAACCCATCATGGCAATTTGTAAAGCATCCGTTCCGTTGGCACAAGGAATAACATGTTTTACACCTAAATAATCTTCAAGATTTTTTTGGAACTCATGTACCTTTGGTCCATTAATAAATGCAGCACTATTCATCACTTCGGCAATTGAAGGATCTACAACATCTTTTATTTTTGCGTATTGACTCTGAAGGTCAACCATTTGAATTTTTTTCATTCTCGAGATTACATTTATTGTAAATAAATAAGAAAATTAATAGCATAAAATATTTAATTATTCTTCTCCATATTCAATTGAGAATATTATATAATCAAATACTTGCTATATTCTTGTGCGCAGTGAGGCTATGCTCATCAAAAATAACTTCAATTACACATTTTCTATCACATTTTCGGTTAAAAACAAAAAGTCAAGATGAGCTCAGCGAAAATACAAAATTGTAAGCGCTATAACAACGCAATTTATTGAAAGAACTGTATTTTAGCACAAATATTTGTTTTTGAAAGCACTCTATTCCATAGGAATTAATATCGCTAGTTTAGTGATTAGAATTTTAGCATTATTCAATTCTAAATTGAAACAAGGTGTTGATGGTAGAAAAAACACCTTTTTAAAACTTCAAAATTCTATAAAAACCAATGATAATAGCTTTTGGTTTCATTGTGCTTCACTTGGAGAATACGAACAAGGACTCCCTGTTTTTGAAGCTCTAAAGGCCAAATACCCAAATTACAAAGTCGTACTTACCTTTTTTTCTCCCTCTGGCTATGAAGTTAGAAAGAACACTGAGATTGCAGATGTTGTCGTTTATTTACCTTTAGATACTAAAGCGAATGCCAAAAAATTTCTTGACATCGTAAATCCTGATTATACATTATTCGTTAAGTATGAAATTTGGCCTAACTTCTTAAATGAACTTAAAAATCGTCAGCTAAAAGCTATTTTAATTTCGGCAGTATTTAGAAAAGATCAAACTTTTTTTAAATGGTATGGAAGCTATACAAAATCTGCTTTATTTGCCTTTAATCATATTTTTACTCAAGATAAAAATTCAAAATCTTTACTTGAAGATATTGACTATAATAATGTGACTATTTCTGGCGACACCAGATTTGACCGTGTTCACAACCAATTAAAAACAGACAATAATGTTGCGTTTATTGAGGAGTTTAAAAATGAAAACATCTGTATTGTTTTTGGAAGCACATGGCCAGAGGACGACAAAATATATATGGATTTTATTAATTCAAATTCTGATCCGAATTTAAAATTTGTTATTGCACCACACAATATAAAACCTAGTTATATAACCTCATTAAAAACGCAATTACGTGTAGAAACCATTTGTTATTCTCAATTAAATGACAATATAGATCTTTCAAGCTACCCTGTTTTTATCCTAGATACCATTGGATATTTAAGCAAAGTATACAGCTATGCCGACATAGCTTATGTTGGTGGAGGAGCTGGTTCTACAGGGCTTCACAACATATTAGAACCTGCTGTATTTGGAATCCCAATATTAATAGGAAAAAACTATGACAAATTCCCAGAAGCAAAAGAGCTAATTGAATTACATGGTGTAATTACTGTGAGTAATTCTACAGAATTTAATTCTAATATTAACACTTTAATTACTGAGAGTACTTATAGAAAAAATAAAGGTTATATTAACAAAAACTATATAGATTCTAATAAAGGGGCCGTTCTTAAGATTATTGACTACTTAAAAATTTAAGTCTTAGGTTCAATTGTTCTAAACGTTAAATTTATTCTTGGCGTTTTTACCTTCTTTGTTGGAGGTAAGCGATGTAACCAATTCGTTTGCGTAGCGCCTTTCATTACCAATAGACTGCCCTTTTGCAAATTAACAGCAACATTTTGCTTAGTAACTTTATGCTTAAATAAAAATTTGCGTTCTGCTCCAAAGCTTAAAGAACCAATTGCGCCATTCTTTTTTAAATCTTTTTCACCATCACTATGCCAAGACATTCCTTCTTCACCACTATGATATAAATTCAGCAAACACGAATTAAAACGTTCGCCTGTTTTTTGCTCCACAAGTTCTTTAAGGTCCAGAAGTTCTTTTGTCCATGGTAAAGCAGACTTAGTCGTCTTAGAATAGGTATAACTATAAGGCTTATTTCCATACCAGGCGACTTTTCGCTTTGTAACGATGAGTTTTCCAAAAATGATGGCCTTATCGTTTTCCCATTCAATATTTTCTAATAAATATTTATAATATTCTTGCGCATTTTGAACAGACATAATAGATCCATAATAATGAACTGTACCATCAAAGGGCAAAAGGTTAGATTGTATTTTTGAATTGAATAAGTCCAAACTAATTTTTAGTAATTTTTAAAACTTTGAATTAACTAATCTATACATTAATACAGCTGTAATTTTCGCTTGCTTTTCAACGGTTTTTAAGTTACCTGACTCATGGATTGTATGATCTCCTCCTCCACCTGTAAGTCCTAAACCATCAATGGCCATATCTACATATCCTGAAGTAAACGATATATCTGCAGCACCAGCATTTCTTGGGTTCACTGCTGTAACCGAACCAAAACCTAAATCCTCACTTACAGTATTAAAATAACCTAATAGCCTAGTATTACCCTCGGTTAAAGATAATGGCGGATAACCACCGGACGAAAAGTTGATTTGTGCATTTGTTTGGGCATAATTGTCGGAAACAATTTTAGTCATTATTTCTTTTGCCTTTAGTAATTGGTCAAGGGAAACTGCTCTTAAATCTCCTCGAACAATTGCGTTTTGTGCCACAACGTTAGTCTTTCCATAAGCTAAACCTCCCGTTCCATCTTCTTCTTGATTTAACGTGGTACCACCAATTATAAACCCTGGATTAAAAGTTAAATCTTTTTCTTTGGCCAATTGTAGATAAAACTCATTTAAGATTCTAGAGGTTTCATAAATAGCGCCTACACCAACTTCTTCTGTAAATATTTGAGAAGAATGGGCTGGTTTTCCAGTTACCTTAAGCTCCCAATCAGTAGAACCTCTTCGAGCAACAACAATGGTCGTTGGGTCATTATCGCCATTCTCAAAACCTAACGCAATATCAGATCGCTTTGCTGCTTCAATTAAATCTTTTTTTGACAACTCTAACGGTTTACCACTTTTCTCCTCGTCACCAGTCATTATAATTTCAATTGACATATCATTTAAAACACCAGCTTTTTCTAACGCTTGCAATGCCAGAATGATGATAACATCTCCTCCTTTCATATCGGCTACACCAGGACCTTTCATTATGGAATCATTTTGCATGGTGTACTCTTGTAAAGGGCTTTCTAACTCAAAAACAGTATCTAAATGACCTATCATTAAAAACTTAGGTCCTTTTGTACCCTTCCTCGTTGCTATTAAATGACCTGCTCTACCATAAGCTTGTCCATTAGTAAGTTCCGTCTTAAAACCTAATTTATCTAGTTCTTTTTGAAATAATGAACCAACTTCTCTTACACCTTTAAAGTTCATAGTTCCACTATTAATATTAACTGATGTTTTAATCAGATCAATAGCATTTTCTAAGTGTATATCTACACCTTTTAATATTCTACGTTCAATTTTATCATTTTGTGCGAAACTCAGAATAGAGATACTCAAAAAAAGAAAAAATAGAATTCCTCTATCTATAGATTTTAAATTTATCATAATAAATTACCATATACGTTCTACATGTAAATATAAATATTAACCTATTTACAATTGAAAAAAAAACTTAAATTCATAGTCCAAACTTAAACCTACATACGTATATACCACAGCTGTACGGATAATAAATTAAAAAATTATGTTAAAATTACATTGAAATTAGTATTTTCGTACATTAACAAAAATTAACACTAAAACTATTAAAATGAAAAAAGTTGTATTAAGTTTAGCACTAGTTGCTGTATTAGGTTTATCATTTACGTCATGTAGAGAAACTGCTGAAAATGCTGCTGATGCTGTTGAAAACGCTGCTGATGCTACAGGTGATGCATTAGAAGATGCTGCTGATGCTGCAGGAGATGCTGTTGATAACGCTGCTGACGCTGTAGAAGGTGCTGCTAGTGATGCTGTTGATGCTGCAGGTGATGCTGTTGATGAAGCTAAAGAAGCTGCTGGTGATGCTGCTGATAGCGTAAAAGAAGGTGCTTCTAACGCTGTAGATAGCGTAAAAGATGCTGCTAACGATGCTGTTGATGGAGCTAAAGAAGCTGGTAAAAATGCAGTTGACGGAGCTAAAGAAGCTGGACAAAATGCAGTAAACAAAGTAAAAGATATGTAATCTATCTTTTAGATATAAAAAAAAGACCTGATTTTAAATCAGGTCTTTTTTTTGTGTCTTTTTTAAAATTTAATCGGTAGATTCATTTAATTTAAGATCACTTGGCACAACAATTGTTTGTAATTGTAGAGAATCATCTTTTAGACTATCAATTAATAATTTCGTAGATATCTCTCCTATTTCATGTGCTTTTTGATGAATAATAGAAATTTTTGGACTAGATAGTAAAGGTGTATGGTCAAAACCAAATCCCATTACAGACATTTCTTCTGGGATTTTTAGTCCTAATTTCTTAGCCATATTGATGGCTACAATTCCGGTCACATGATCAATTGACAAGATAGCATCAATAGTAGTGTTGGCCTTTAAATAGTCGTATATCTTTTTTTCAACATCAACATCTACCGCATGATCTAACTTAAGTATGTGCGGTTTTAAATTGTGATTTTCTAGAGCCTTTGAATACCCTTCTATTCTTAATTTACCAACACTAAGCTCCTCAATATTACTAACTAATAAAATGTGCTTTCGATTTTCTTTTTCAATTAAATATTCGGTAGCTTCCAATACAGATTGAAAATCATCTACTATAACTTTATTACATTCAATTTCGTTTACCACTCTATCAAACATTAAAACTGGCAGTCTACTTTTAATAACATCTAAAATATGCTCTGTTTCATTTTTAACTTGGCTCTCTCTAGCAACGGCCATTATAAATCCATCAACACTTCCATTAGATAATAACTCTAAGCTTCGTTTTTCTTTTAAAAACGTTTCGTTAGACAAACAAACAATGATATCGTAATCGTTATTTGTGGCCGTTTTTTCAATGCCATGTAATACTTCTGCAAAAAATGGATTAGTAACTGTTGGAAGAATGACACCTATGGTTTTAGATTTATTGGTCTTTAATTGTTGCGCAATTCTATTAGGCTTATAATTAAGTTTAGTCGCTAACTCCTTAACACGAGTTCTTGTGTTTTCACTAATTTCATGACTATCATTTAAGGCTTTTGATACCGTAGAAACTGAAATATTTAAAAGGGCTGCTAATTCTTTAAGTGTTGTCATAATGGTTCTATTTTAACTAGAAAAAGGGTATTACCAAATATACTCTTTTCAAAATATGTAAACTCTGTTAACTTTACTTTAATATTTGATCTATTGCTTTTTTAGAACTTGAAACGGGCATTTTACAGGTTCCATTAACACATACATATAAAAATGTTTCTCCCTCAATATATTTATTCTGCAACAGAGGTAACTCACTTTCATTTTTAGCTCCAGAAAATAGCACATTAGGCAAATAAGATTTATCTAATTCTTTTAGTTTTTCCTTAGCATCATTACCTGAAATTGCCACCTCATAATATGGATTAGAATAATTAAGATATAAGTTTAACCAATTAGAATAGCCAGATGGCGTTTGCTCTAAATCTTTATTTACATTACTTAACATTTGCTGCGCTAAATTGGTATATGTTTTATTTGAAAAGTAATGTCCTAATTTGAATAAACCATCTGCTAAAACGGAATTAGATGAAGGAATAACATTATCAAAAATTTCTATTTTTCTAGCTATTAGATCTGTGGCTTTGTCTGAAGTAAAATAGAACATACTGCTTTCTTTATCAAGAAAATGCGCTATAACATATATCATTAATTCATTTGCAGAGTGCAACCATTCTTCATTAAAAGTGGCTTGATACAATTCTATAAAGGCAGAAATAGTATGTACATAATCTTCAGAAAAACCTTCTATAGAACTCTTTCCATTTTTATAATTATGAAACATAGAACCATCTTTATTTATTTGATTCTCTTTTAGAAACTTACCATTTCTAATGGCTTTATTTAAGTAAATTTCATTTCCTAAAACACGATAGGCATCTACATAGGCTTTTAACATCAAAGCATTCCAAGAAGTCAGAACCTTATCATCAGTTCTTGGTCGTTCTCGTTGAGTTCTTAAATTTAAAAGATTTGTTTTCCAAGTTTTGACTTTTGATTGGAGATCTATTAATGATAAACCTTCTGATTTTGAAAACTCAACATCATTTTTAGTTTTATATAAAATGTATTGGTCATTTTCCCATTTACCTAGAGCATTGATATTATAATAGTCTTGAAATAATTTAAAATCGTTACCTAATGCTGCTTTTAATTCTTCCTTTGTCCAGGTATAATAAACACCTTCTTCTAATTCGCCATCTTTAGTATGGCTATCTGCATCTATTGAAGAATAGAAGGCACCTTCAGTTTGTGTAAGTTCGTTATCAACAAAATCTAAGGTCTCAATAATTATATTTTTAAAGGCTTCATTTTTTGTTATTTGATAGGCTTTTGAGTACAAACTTACTAGTTGTGCGTTATCATATAACATTTTTTCAAAATGAGGCACATGCCAGCGTTCATCAACTGAATATCTTGAAAAACCTCCTCCAATTTGATCATAAATTCCACCATTAGCCATTTTAGTTAAAGTTGTAAGAACATAATCTTTAATGGCATTATCATTAAGTTGAAAACTATATCGCAATAAGAAATGTAGATCACTAGGCATAGGAAACTTAGGCGCTTTTTCATGTCCTCCATCTTTAAAATCTAATGAAGATCGCCATTGTTTTACCATTGTTTTAACTGCCAAAGGTGTGTATAGAACCTCTTCTTTATTAACAGCTATTAAATCTGAATTTTTAACACCTTCCGTTAGTTGTTCTGCATATGCGATTACTTTTTGAGGATCACTTTTATACAATGCAGACATATCTTTTAAAATTTTAGTCCATTGCGCTTTTGTAAAATATGTACCACCAAAAACAGGTCTGCCATCTGGTAAAGCTATACAGTTTAATGGCCAACCACCACTACCTGTCATCAATTGAACAGCATTCATATAGATCTGATCTACATCTGGACGTTCCTCTCGATCTACTTTTATACTAATAAAGTTTTCATTCATCAATTTTGCCACAGAATCATTTTCAAAACTTTCTTCTTCCATCACATGACACCAATGACAAGCAGAATATCCTACTGAGATCACAATAAGTTTATTCTCTTGTTTTGCATAATTTAGTGATTCTTTATTCCAAGCTTTCCAATTTACGGGATTGTATGCGTGTTGAAGCAAATAAGGACTAGTTTCATTTATTAAATCATTAGCTCTATCATCAGTATTGGTTTCTTTAGGATTTTTACCTTGAGAACAACTCGTAAGGACTGCAACGATAACTATGTAGAAATGTAACTTTTTAAACATCTATTATTTTCTATTGAACTAATGACAAGCAACTAAATTAAAACTTCCAAAAGTTAATTTATAAAAAAAGCGTGTTTAAATTTAATAAACACGCTTTATCTAAAATTATATTTATTGCTATTAATCTTACTCTTTAATTAATTTGATGGTTTTAGAACCGTTTTCTCCTTCAATTTTGACAAAATAAATCCCTGTTTTTAATGATGTTGCATCAATTACAGTTTCGTTAGCATTAGGAGCCAAGGTTAATACTTGTCTTCCTAAAACGTTAAATACACCGATACTATTCATTTGAACACTACTTGAAATATTCCAGTTATCATTTGTTGGATTAGGGAACGCTGTAAATTCCGCAGCATTAAAAGAATTAACCGATAATGCATTTTGTGTTAAAATTAAGTTGTCAAAGAAAACAACACCTGGATCGTGAACTACTGCCATAAATGCATCACACTTCCATTGGAAAAAATCTGTGCTAGAAAATCCTATATTAGTGAAATAAGACATCGGAATAGATACTTGAGTCCATTCTCCTGTTACTACTGCTTCTTGTGTTCCTATTTCATAAGTATGCTCGGTAACATTTCCACCAACATTACTTATCATATTAAACTGAAAACCTGGTACACCTGGAGCAGCCCAATACATAAAGTTCACAAAACCGTAGCTAGACACGTCATCTGGTCCTCCTTCACCTTGTCCCCAACCTGCAAAACTAAAGTCAAATTTTAATGCTTTATTTTCACTGGCTCCTGGATCTAAATCTGGCTCATCACTTAACGTACCAAAACTATAAGCAACCGGAAAAGTTGTAGAATAACTATTGGTATCGTTATAAATACTATAGGTCTCTCCATCTGGTGCATTTGGAATTGGTGCAGCTTCTGGATCTTCGACAGGTACAATATTTGTAGCACCTGAAAAATCGTCTACTAAATAAGTATCTTGGCCATTTGAACCAGCATCTGTAAATAAAATCATTAACGGATAGTTACCTAAACCTGCTGGAAAATCTAAGCTAACATCTTGCCAACCTGTTCCTATAGTGGTAAAACCAACTTCAGTTGGCGCGGTAGTACCATTTTCAAACTTTAATAAGTGGTTATTACTTCCTGTACCGTTTAAAGGATTAATTCTAAATGAAATGGTATTATTACTATCATCAGATAGATCAACGTTTTGTGCAAATTCTATTTTGGCGTGATCCCAATCTCCTCCTCCACTAGTAACTTCCATTACGGCATCATTAGCATCAAGTGGATCTACTGTTAAACTTGTTACCGCTCCTACACCTTCAAATAATTCATAAGCATCACTAAAATCAATTGGCAAAGTAGCTTCTGATGGTGGAGGTGGCGCAATATTGCCACATGTACAAGCAATATCATCAACTAAATAAGTCCCTGTAGCAGTTCCTCCTCCAGCATCTGTAAAAAGAATCATGCTTGAATAATTTCCTGCTCCTGCCGGCATATCTAGAGTAATATCTTGCCAATCTGCACCCGAACTTGTAAAGCCCATTTCAGTAGCTGCATCACCACCTACGCCTCCTTCAAACTTTAAGATATGGTTTCTAGTACCCAAATCTGTTGTTGGCTTAAATCTCAGGGTTATTGTGTTGTTAGCGTCATCAGAAAGATCAACATTTTCTGCGAAAGTAATTGATACGTGATCCCAATCTGTCGTTCCACCAACAATTTCCATAACGTCATTACCAGCATCATCAATAATACTTGCCGATGTTCCTTCTTGCCCAGTCATTAACTGCTCTGGATCGCTAAAATCAAAAGGTAAAGATTGTGAATACCCAAATGACATAGCCAAAAGAGCAAACAGTAAAGTAATTTTTTTCATAATTAGTTTGTTTATTTATTAGTTTATTGAATCAATAATTAGTGGTCATTGTAATAATCTGAAAGCAGAGTTGAACCCACCAATTATCAATACCTTTAAAATTAAGCTTGTTTTTTGTGAAATTCTAAAATTTTTACAATACAAAAAGCATACATCGCAATCAAAATACAGCTTTAGTGCGAAATTCCAAATAAGACCAGCAGATATAAGCATTCATAATAGTTCGAAACCCTTTTAATCCAACTGTAATTAATCGAAAAATCAGTTATGTATAGGTAATGTAGTGGTTCGTTTTTTCAATGATGTGTTCGTTTTTTCTCTAATGGAACATAATACTATGGTAAAAACGCGAGTTAATTCAATTTTAAACATCCTTAAGTTGTTATATTGAAATTGTATATTTCAAGACATATGCTAAAAGTGCCAAAACCTTTCGATTTACTTTTTGATTTCAAATGCAGAAACCGCACTATCATTATTAGAAATAATCAGAATACTCTTTTTACCACATTTTAGAACTTTAGCATCTCTACTATCTGCTGGGATATAAAAACCACTTTGAGAAGTGGAAAGATTTTCAAAATTATTGTTACCATCGTTCAATAAGACATTACCAAACCCAGCATCATAGCGCGTGGTTTCAACTTCAACACCGTAGTGATTACCAATTGTTAAAATATCGCTATTTCCATCGTTGTTGAAATCCATAACGATAGACGATTTAATTGGCGTTACTTGAGCTTCAATAGGTAGTGGTTTTCTAATTAAGCGACCACCTTCATTAATTAAAATAACACTTTCAAAACTCTCTATCTCATAAACAACTCCTTCTTCAACTTTATCTACAGGTAGAATGTCTATTAATTTTGAAGATGCAAAACTATGGTAGTCTTTAAATTTATCTGCAACATAAGGCATTTGCTGACTTGTACATTCTCTTCCTCGCATTGGCACATAATCATCCTTATAGAATTTTGCTAGGACCACATCATTTGTTCCATTATCATCAAAATCATTAACGTAAACTTTAAAAGGGTGCTCTGCAGAGGCTTTAAATTTATTATTTAAACCAAGGTTTCCTATAATGTAATCGTCATCACCATCATTATCTAAATCACTAGCTGTAATAGACCACCAAATTCCTCTTGTATTTTTTAAACCAAAATCAGTAGAACTATTTTTAAAAATGCCCTCTTTATTCTCTAACACTTTGATCTCCATCCATTCACCAACAATTAATAAATCTTCATCTCCATCTTTATCCACGTCTGAAAATACGGCATCTGTAACCATACCAATATTGCTTAATTCTATAGCTGTTTCATTAGATGCTTTACTATAAATACCATTATTATTGATGAGCAAATAACTACTTGCAGGAAATCCATATTGACCAGATTTTAGTCTTGTACCTACAAACAGATCTAAATCGCCATCGTTATCAATATCTGAAGCTTTTACGCAAATTGTGCTTTCATAAACATTAGGAATTGCTTTCTCATTTTTTATAAAACTTCCGGTTCCTGAATTGATATACAATCTATCCTTTAACAACGTGTTTCCTTGAGTGTATTCACTGCCTCCACTAGTAACGTATAAATCTAAATCATTATCGCCATCAACATCTAAAAATAATGCTCCCAAATCTTCAGATGCTTTGTCTTGTTGCCAAGGCTGAGAGCTACTTAATTCAAATCTTCCATCTGGTTTTTGTAAATAAAGCACACCTGATTGTCCTGCGGCTCCACCAATAAATAAATCTTCAAATCCGTCATTATTCACATCTGCAACAGACGAAAAAGGTCCGTTTTGAGAAATATTGTGCGGTAGCAAAACTTCTTCTTTGTATTCGTTTAACTCATTTTCATCATGAACAAAATCAATACCTAAATTTGATGCTTTGGTTTCTAAAAAGAGTTTTTCTGAGACTTCTGCTTTTTTTGATACGGCTTCCGCTTTTGAATAAATTGCGGTTATTGCTTTGTTTGCACTAACATCTTCAAACATATTAGTTTTACCATCTGGCCAAATCACTTCAATTTTGTCTATTTCTTTATCTTTACCTAAGCCAAAAAACAGACCAGGTTCTACCGACGATAAATAGCCTCGCGTTACCACATTCTCTGAAACCTGTTTTTTTCCATTATGATAAATTATTGCTTTTGCACCATAACCTAATTGATTTCTATCTGAACCTTTAAATTTAATCTTAAGGTAATTCCCGTTGGTTTTATTTTCATAAACAAAAGCAGGCGCTTCCATATTATTAACAACAATATCTAAATCGCCATCATTATCCAAATCGCCATAAGACATTCCGCTAGAAAAACTTGGTGTATTAAAACTCCAATCTTCTGCAACTCTTTCAAATTTATAATTCCCTTTATTCTTGAAGGCATGATTAGCTAATGGTACAGATGGCGCAGATTTTGTCATCTCAAAAAACTCTTGAGAATCCGTTTCCAATTTTTTGTATAAATCTGTTAAAAAATCATTGTTTCTAACATCTTTTTTTACACCGTTTGAAATGATTATATCTTTTAATCCATCATTATCTAAATCCACTAATAAGCCTGCCCAACTCCAATCGGTTTTTGCAATACCTGCAATATTTGCAATATCTGAAAAACTATTTCCATTATTAATTTGAAGCGTATTGGTCATATATTGGTAATGATTACCATCATCTACTAAAGCATGAAATTTCTCAGCACTCATAGAACCCATATTAGTCTTTGAGCGATAGTGGTCATCTGATGCCATGTCTAAGGTAATTAGATCCATAAGGCCATCATTATTTATATCACCTGTATCAGTTCCCATACTAAATTGAGAGATGTGTTTTAGTTTATCATCAATTACATTTTTAAAAGTTCCATCGCCATTATTATAATACAACATATCTGGTTTATCATAGTCATTTGCTATGTACAAATCCGTCCATCCATCGTTATTAAAATCTGACGCACTTACACTCAATCCGTATGTCATATCTCTAGAAATACCCACTTCTTCAGATACATCAGTATATTTCCCATTATCATTTCTATATAATTTATCCTTATAATAAACTTCGCGTTTTTTAGGAATATTTATGTAGCGCTTAAACAATCTAGAGTCAGGAAGTTGATTGACTTGATACATATCTAAATCACCATCATTATCCATATCAAAAAATACGGCTTGCGAAGAGAATCCAAGATCTGCTAACCCATAGAGCGAAGCAGATTCTGTAAACGTAAGGTCTTGATTATTTATTAAAAGTTGATTTTTACGCTCTTCTGGCTTCATAGATTCGCCATTTCTACTAATATAAATATCTAAATAACCATCATTATTCACATCTGCCATGGTCACTCCCCAAGACCATCCAGAATTTCTTGCAACTCTCGATGATTTTGTAATATTTTCAAATTTTAAATCGCCTTTATTTAAATACAGTCTATCACTAACTTGGTTACCACAGAAGAATATATCTGGCAATCCATCATTGTTGATATCTCCTATAGCTACACCAGCTCCACTATATATTTGGTTATAGTATAAATGATTGACTTTCTCCGATTCTTTAATCGCGTTGTTAAAATCTATACCTGTTTGTTTTGGAGATAATAACTGAAATCCACCAACTAAAGTTTCTGGGTTTAAATCTCGTTTTGGTTCTTGATTACAATTAAGAATAAAAAGGCAAAATAAACTTGCGATTGAAAGTTGAATTTTAGTAGTCTTCATATTATATTTAGTATTATAATCAATGTAGTAAAGATATGGAATTATGAAGGCTAAGAATACAATTACATACTAAGATTCTGCTTTTCGTGCATCCAATTCTGCTCTAATTTCATTGGCACGTTCTTCAGATAAATTGTAATTACGCATGATGTACATCGCTACAAGTGTACCTAAGATAGGTAAGCCGGAGAAGAACAACCTTAAACCTGTAATTGCTTCTTCTGTTTGAGTTGTAGCACCAGATTCAAAACCTATGATTGAAAAAATAAGTCCGCTTAGTCCACCAGCAATTCCAAATCCAAACTTTACCATCCACCAATAGATAGCGCCAAAAACACCTTCGCGTCGCTTGCCTGTGTTAAGTTCATCTAGATCTATTACATCTGCCGTCATAGACATCATTAAAGTAAATAAACCTCCAATTCCAAAAGAGAAAAAAGGTAATGCAAATAAAAACATATATGGCTTTCCAGGTATAAACAAGAACCATAACATAATATAGCCGATTACTGAGACACCTTGAGATACCATAAAGGCTTTTTTCTTCCCTAATACTTTAGCCATTTTCGCAACTACCGGAATTACCATAAACGTAGTTACTAACGCACCAACACTACCAAAAAGTGTTGGCCACCACCATGCACCATCTGGACCTGTCACACCATCAAACAAATAATACACTACAATAAAATAAGTAAAAGCGGCTACTGTATTAAATGCATTGAAAACTAAAAAAGTAGCTAAACATAGTTTTCTAAACGGCTTCATTTTAAGAGCCTCTCTAAAATTAACAACAAAAATTATACGTAATTTTTGAAGAATGCTTGCAAAAGTTACGCTCTCATAATTTTCATTTATCGTAGATTTTCCTTTTATAAAAATCGCTGGTATCATTGCGAAAATCATACACGCAAGTGCGACCCAAATAGCCAATTCTCTTACTGCTATTGCACTAGAAGCAAACCAATCTTTGTCATCCATTAAAATCCAAAACCATGGTGCAATTACCCAAGCCCATTGTCCTATAAACTGAGCAATTGCCATAATATTAGTACGCTCATGAAAATCATCACTCATTTCATATCCCATAGCAACATATGGTACACTGAAGATAGTTAGTCCTAAATAAAACAATAGAGACCAAAAAAGAAAATAAGCAAAATTATAATCGATGCCGTTCACAGGATATAGTTGCCACATTATTGTAAACGTAATACCCATAATTATGGAACCAATAAAAACATATTGCCTTCTTCTTCCCCATTTTGATTTTGTGTTATCTGAAATAAAACCCATAATTGGATCTGTAATAGCATCAAAAAGTCTTGGAACTAAAGAAACTACTCCCCACATCCAGCCAGGAAATCCCATACCCTGAACAAGTACTACAATAAAAATACTTATAATAGCAGGAAACATTTGATTGGCTAGCATTCCAAATCCAAAAGCAATTTTCTGACCTAATGGCACTTTATTGGTTATCGTGGACATGTTTATTTCGTTTTCGTTGGAATTAAAATCGTTTGAATAGCTTGTTGGTTTATTTTTACTTTTACAGTTTCGGATCCAAGCGACAGTGTAAAATTCTTTGGTGTTTTACCTTCGTTAAATAATATAACTGCAATTGATCCATCAAGATTTTTAGCTGCCGTTACCATTAAATCTTTATCAGCATTCTCTACACCAATAACCTCAGCACCTGGTCTTATGTATTTACTAAAATGAGCCATTGTGTAATACAATGGTGTAAAGTAAATGGAATCTGCATCTGGATCTAGAATGACTGGTGCCACACACCAATTTTTAAACCAATTTGGTCCTCCTTGTCGATCTAAAACCATGTTCCAATCTACCCAACCATCTACCCAATTATTTAGGCAACCAATAATATCTCTGGCGTAACGATTTACGGGCGAATATTTCGGGTGTAGATGTTTTTCTTCTGGCGAAGCCCAATCCCAACCCCAATCAGTAGCTTCTTTTTTCCAATACCAAGCATCATCTTGCCACTTTGGATTTTCAGAATCAACACAACCTTCGGTTTCAATAAGATATTTTTTTGGTGCTTTGTTATGCGCGTATTGTAATTCCTTAGGTAAATAATCGAATGTACTTTCGTACCAATGAATAGCTAATCCATCAAAATATTTTGATGACGCTTCATTTTTATACATTTCATCTACCCATTCTTTTATACCTTTTCTGTTCTGGTCATATCCGAGAATATTTACGTCTCCAAAACCATCAGCTTCTAATTTTGGACCTAAATGGTTTTGCACAAAATCAGTTTCTTCTTCTGGTGAAAAGTGCATACTTTCCCAATTATTTCCATTTCCATGAGGCTCATTAACTGGTGTTAATCCCCAAATATCAATTCCTTCAGCTTTATAAGCTTCTATGTATTTTGAAAAGTATAAGGCAAACGCATCGTAATATTTTGGCAATAATTTTCCACCAACATATGCTTTGTTGTCTTTCATCCAAGGTGGCGACGTCCAAGGTGAAGAAATGATTTTAAAACCATCTTGAGAAATAGCTTGCGCTTCTTTTATCATCGGAATTAAATCATCACGATCTTCATCGATATTGAAACTTTCCATTTCCATATCATCAACTTTTGGTGCGTAGGTATAGTTAGTTAATGAAAAATCACAAGACGCAATATGTGTTCTTGTTAATGAATACCGCGCACCATCTTCTGCAAAATAAGCTTGAAGAATAGTATCGCGATTCTTTTTACTCAACTTATTTAACAAATAAGCCGAAGACTCAGTAAACGAACCACCAAAACCTGTTATGGTTTGAAATTTTTGCTCTGGTAATATTTTTATAACTGCTGAAGAATCTACCTTAGAAAACTCTGTAATTCTTGTGAGTTTATTTCCACTTTCTGAAGTTTCATAAATTTCGACATCTAAGTTTTCAATTTCTTTTTTTTCTGAAGCACAACTAATTACAGTAAAAATTAAGAGTGCTAATATGCTGTGTTTTGATGTTTTCATGTGTTGATTACACTTATATTATTTGTTTCTTTCTATAACTGTTTAGTGTGCTCCTATAAAACACCCCTAAAGTCCCCTCAAGGGGACAATACTCATATATAAACTAATTTTAATAATTGAATAATTGCATTCAAACAATCTAATTATTAGTGCTATTTACATTCGTATAGATGTTTTTTACAACATCAAATACTTTTTTCTTATTTCTATCAATATCTACAATACCCCAAAATTCTTCATTTGGACTCCCATCAAAAGGAACTCCTGTGCTATTTGGTGCTGTACCTCCTGTGTTTTGTACGTTGTTGTTTCCTGCTTTCCACCAACCATCTGTAAACTGAAATAGTGTTACTCCTGAGCAAATATCTTGACCATTAAATGTGGCTTTCAAAATAATATCTGAAGCATCAGCTTGCATTAATTCATTTACACCTTGTTCATATTTATCCGTTGCCATTTGCATATAGCTGTCTGCTCCTGTCTCAGATAAATACATTGGTTTATAGCTAACTTCCTTCCATTCTTTAAATATCGTTTCTGGTCTTACTGAACGATATACATTCATTCCCCAAACATCAATATTAGGACTCATAGAACGTGCTAATTCTTTTGGTAAATCTCCATGTGCCGTAGTTACAGGATGCGATGGGTCGTTTTTATGAATTGCAGCGGCAGCAGCATTCATTGCTGTGTACCAATTTTTAATATCGCCATCAAACCATTCTGGATGATAGTTATATTCATTACCCAATTCCCACATTAAAATAGCGCTGTGGTCTTTGTATTTATTAACGTAATCTATAAATGTACCAGAGAGGATATCATTTTTTCCACCTTGATTGTATCCAAAACCGATAATTACTTTTATACCTGCTTTACCGATTTCATCGAGTACGCTTTCTTCATTAATTGGCGAATACACTCTGATGGTATTAATCCCAGCATCAACCATTAATTTTAAATCTTGGGTCAGAGTTCCAAAATCTCGTTCGGTAGAATCTCCTTTTGGAACTGGATGATAACAAATGCCTTTAATTAAATAAAATTGATCATTCAGCATTAAATGTCTGCCTGAAACAGAAACCACGTCTTTATTAGAATCGTTTTCAATCTCTGGAACGGCTTCTTTTTTTGTTTCCTCTTTACATGAAACAAAAGTGAATAGAATAGCTGCTATGACTAAAAATTTCTTCATTATTAATCTCTTGGATAATCTGTATTTGGCACTAAAACGTCTTTCATTAATTCCTCTAAATTTCCGTTATACGTTTTTGTTATTGGTTTGCCGTCTCTTGTTAATCCATCAAAAGTTCCATCATCAACCAAACTCCATAAAGGATATTTTGCTTCGCTTTGTAAATTGATTAAGCCAAAGTGGTTTTCTGAACCTAAAGGGTTTTGTCCATCTTTCCATTGCTCGTCAAACGCTTCAAAATAAAAACATGAAATATTTTCTTTTTCAGTCCATGCTCTCATGTGCTTATGATATAAACCTTGCTTATACTCGTCTGTAGCTCTAGAACCGTTGTTGCCATAGTGACCACCAGAAACTGATGCCCAACCGGTTTCTCCAATATGAATCGGTTTGTTTACACCAATACTTTTCATGTAATTTGAAACACTATCATACTGAACTTTGGCAAAATCTAATGCTCTTAACATGGCTGCATCAATTTTCTCTTTATCAGATAAACTTTCCTCGTTTTCAGGAACTTTCCAAAATCCAGGATTGTAATGCGAATTATGATACGCATAGGTATGCATAGAGATGTAATCTACAGCATGCGCCAATTTTTCTAAATCTTCGGTGTGGTAAATAGCATCGCCTCCTCCCCAAGATGAATAATCATCGGAACTTGTTATCCATAAATCTTTAGATAATTCTCCATTTTGTTTTAAGTCTTGAAGATGATTTACCCATTTTAAAATGATCCACGGTTCTACGAAATAACTGGTTGCCCATTTAACCATAGCTTCATTACCAACCGCTAAAACTTTAACAATATCTGGATATTGTTTTGCCAATTCTACGGCAGTTTTAACTTCAACAGTATTTCTTTTGCTTTCTTCTTTATGATTTGGTTCTCCGTTTTCCCAATTGAAAGCGCTTTTGCAATCAATCCAAATACCGAGCATTACATACATTTCGAATTTTGAATCTTCTTTCTTTAATTCATCTATTGCTTTTAAAAGATTTGCCGCTTGATCAAAATGCACATTATAGGTTCTCAACATTTTTATTCCCATGGCACTTAAGATTTTCATGTCTTCCTTAAGTTCTGGAATTGTTGGTTGAATATTTCTGTCTTTTTGTCGATAACCACCATAAGAAATCGCTAAATATTCTGAATTTCCTAATATGTCTTTTGCATTAACAATTGGCTGTTCTTTTTCAGTTTCTTTCTTGTTTTCTTTTTTTGAGTCATTACATGAAAACATAAAAAGCGCCATAAGAACCAATACTATCAATTTTATACTTTTATACATATTAAATCCTTTTAATTATTTCTTAATTGACACGATAATTTGATCAACCTCTCCTGTTCTATTGAAAATTTTATCACTAGTATTCACATCGAGTTTTAAAGTTTCAAATTTTGAAGACGTACCATCCTTGTATATAACTTCTAGTTTCTCAGTATCGTCAAGTTTATAAATAATTGGTACTTGACAATAGGTAAAGCAAAGCGAATCTTTCTTTAGATGAATTGTTTTTTGTGCTTTATTGATAGCTGTATAATTGAAATCATTTGAAGCACTCAAAAATTCCTCAGTTCTTAAAAGTCTTGGGTTAAAATATAATTTACCATCTTCAACAAAAACACCTAACTCTCCAAAACGACACAACACATCTTCCTTAACCTGACCTGTCATTCCTGGTTGCTGTGCACCTTTTCCACCTGGTGTGTGCGAATATGGATCAGTTGGAAAAGCACCATATAATTCTGGCGACTTGTGCGCTCCAATACCTTCGTTGATTTCGTAATAATGCTCTAATAATCTTCCGATGGTTTCTTCGCTCTCGTTTGAGTTTACCGCTAACAAACAGTTTTCTTGTGTTGCCAACAATAATTTAGAAACCATGTGCCAATAAATAGAACCTAAACCTTCATAACCGTAAAATGTTCCTGAACGACCTGTAAACGATTTATGATCAAACATTTCTTCAAAAACATCTAACAGTAATTGCTTATCCTCATTAATTAAGGTTTCGTATTTTCCTTCTGGTAATTTATTTAATGCCGCTTTTAAACTGTCTGCGTTATTAAAATTACCATTAAAATGATACTGACCTGTAACATCCTTTTCAATAATCTGCGTATTACTATCTGCTATTAATTGCTTTAATAATTTTGATTTTTCTACAGACTGAGCCGGAATATTATTCTTATCCACAAAGCGAGATAACTGCTTGTTTGGATATAAAATATAACTGTATTGATCGTCTCTAAAAAGTGCGCTTGCCTTTAAACCATCTAATAAACTCAATGCTTCTTTTGGTTTTAAATAGCCAGAACTTAAAACAGCTACTTGCCCTTCTAACATTTCTGGCAAATATGAAATTGATACTTCTGTATCACTCTCAACCGTCATTAAATTGTACGCATGATATAAATTATCTGTACGCTTATTCGCTTTAATAGTATGGTCTAAATAATCTTTTAATACTTTGAAAAAATCTAATAAATCGGATTTTGAAATCGCTTCTTTATCACTAGTAAAACCTGCTTCGTAGATTTTTAATCTGTAATCACTTCCTGCAGTTCCAAGTCCGTCTAAAATTGTTTTCCTTTCAGTATCAGACACTTTTCCCGATAATACTTTTGAGTTAGCATTTAAAGTAGACACTACAGCTTCAAAAAAGGTTTTTAACTCAACAGAAAGGTTGTAATTTTCATCTGAACCATTCTCTACAATATCTTCAAAGAAATTGATAAAACGTCTCAGATAATATAAAGTTACCATAGAAACTCCGTTACCGACTAATGCGTTGTTAGCGTCGTTCCATTCTGGTCGTTGTGTGTTTAACCAAATTCCACCTTCGGGAATAAAGTTTGACACTTTAGCTAATACTGTTGCTAATAATTTTTCGATTAAGTTGACTTTGTGGATAAAGTAATTCTCATCTCTCAACAAAGCACCATCTGCTCCTAAACGCTCTTTTACGAGATTGATTTTGTCGTGTAATTCGTAATCAAAATCAATAGTATCTTTTGGATTCTTAAGCGTGTCCTGATAGCTTTTAATTTTGTAAGGTACGTTTGCATATACAAACACATCTTTTGTAAAACTGTCTGCTAATTTTTTAGGATAATGCTTTTCAATAAACTCTAAAAATTTGAGCAAGTAAATAATTTGATGATCTCCCCAATATCCTATATAAGACCAAGGATCGTCTGGCTCAATAGCTTCCCAATCGAATCCGCCTTTAGTAACTCTGTAAGGATTATAACCTTCAAAAGTAGTAGCATTAAAAAACTTATGAATCATGCCTTCCATGAAAGCAGGATAAGAATGTGCTAGCGTTTCCCAGTTTTGAAAAATATCTCTCCAGTTACCTTCGTAATCTAAGATTTTAGATCCATCGATTTCGCTACGTGTATTAATTGAGAACTTGTTCCAAGGACGACTAGGATCTCCATGTCTCCTACTAAATTTTAGTGGTAGATACTCATAACACAATCTTTTGAAGTTGGTATCTTCATCGTTGTCAGCAATGTCTTTGATCACATTTACATTGAAGATTTCTGGTAGATTATTTAAAATATCTTCTTTACTTTTTGAAACTTTTACGTTGGCATTCGACATATATTTCAAAAAGTCATCTTTTTCAATTTTATAATCGTCATCGAAAATTCCACCTCTCATAATGTTGAAGAGCGTATTTGCGAAATGTCTCGTATTTCTTAATTTATCATCTCCAAGTTGAATTCCGTCGGAAGCTCCAACCAATTCTAAGAGGTTTTGTGTACCTGCATCAATATCCTCTTGAATAAGTGCTTCAAGGTTAGTATTGCCTTTTATTTTTTCAGAAATACTATTTATTGCAGAGATGGTTTGATTGACGTTTGCTACAAACATCCAACTGTTTTCACTATTTGGTTCTAAACTTAAATCCTTCGAGATAAAATAAGCGCCTTTTTCTGCTCTGATATCTTCTTCTTGAGAAATGGTTTTACCGTTTCTGAAATTATCTAACTGTAATGATGAAATAAGATGTGTAGGGTTTTCTAATCCTGAAAACCAAACTGTATTCGCTTTTAATGCTTCGCTTGGTTCTGCTTTATCTACAATAATTGCACTCAAAGCAAAAATACCAATGCCAGAATCTGATTCTAATTCGCACTTTTTATAAGCATCAATTAGATTACTCGTTGCATTTTGAAATACAGACGTTAATCCATATGGAAGAATATTTTGAATACCATCTAAAATTGTAACATCAACGTTTCCGTTTGCATTATTTATAAGATTAGCTTTTCTCACAAAACCGAATTGATCACTTGTGTTCCACTCGTATCTGAAAGTGAGGTTTAAATCTTCATTGATTTCTTCAAAAAGCACTTTATTACCATAACTGTTTTTGTACAAATTGCGTTTGGTAGCATAAACCCCTTGATAACGATTAGAAAACGGTTCCCATAAAAATGTTTTATCATCTTTATGCACCTGAACTATAGTTTTACTTCCTGTCGTTTCTAATGATTCTGTGATTTTATCATCTGTATAATAAGGAAATAATGCATTGTTTGAATCCTTACGACCTGCAGATAATGCTCCGTTACTAGAAATAAATAACCAGTGATTAGAATTACTTACCAAACTCATAAAGAATGGTCTCATTTTATCACTGTTAGAGATTTTGTAATACGTTTCATTGTGAAGTGTTACAAGTTCTCCTTTTACTTTAAACTCATCGTTAGAAGCGATTTTATTTCCTATATAGATTGGGTTTTTTGTCATTGGTAATTTATAATCTTAATATATATTTAACTGAATTGACTTTAAAGCTTTTAGAAAATAAGGTCGAGCACAAAAAACTCGACCTTATGTAACCTAAACTTAACTCAATTAATCATTATGTGTTTTTATTGATAAACTCTAATATAATCTACTTCCATAGTGTCTTCTGTAAACGCAGGATCAATGGTTCCTCCTAAAGTTCCACCCATTGCAATATTCATTATAAAAAAGAAATCTGCGTTAAATGGAAGATCTGCACTGTTAGATAATGTCATAAACGGAACGTCATCTAATGAAATCTGTATACTTTCTTCACTCCATACGATCGAATACAAATGAAACTCCGTTGAAGCGTTTGCCACACCAGTTGTTTCTCCATAGCTTGCATTCGCAGAGGTGCCATTATCAAACCAATGGCATGTTCCTAAGCTTGTATTTTTATCCCAACCTGTTTGCTCCATAATATCCATTTCGCCACAATGAGGCCAACCTACAGTTGGAAAATTAGAACCCAACATCCATAGTGCTGGCCAAGTACCTTGAGCCGATGGTAACTTTGCACTAATCTCTATTTTACCATAAGTAAATGACTGAAGTCCTTGAGATTTAATTCTTGCTGAGGTATAACCTCCAGAACCATTTGCCTTGGCTGTAATTTTTAATGAGCCACCTTCTACAATAACGTTTTCCGCGTTGTTAGTATACGTTTGAACTTCTTGGTTTCCCCAGCCACCTGCACCCAGGTCGTATGTCCAATTTGCTGCGTTTGGAGCTCCATCTGTATCAAATTCGTCTGACCAAACTAATTCATAATCAACCACTGTACCTGGATCTTCCTCAACTGAGGTTATTGTAAACCACCAATCAAATTCTCCATTACCATCTGTTGATCTTAACACCAATTCATTAGGCACGGATCTATCAAAAATCTCATAAGAATGACTACCACCAATATAATATGAGATAAATCCTATTCCACTTAAACTAATCGTTTCTACGCCTCCTGGCGCAATTAAAACATAGTCTTCTGTATAATCAGCATATGGAAGATTTTCTACATCTGCGCCATTTACATTTCCTCCAGAACCTAAATCACTGATTAAACCATCTCTACCAAATACAGTACCCGAAGTATCAGTGCCTGCATCATCATTAGTATTATTTGTTATGTGTGTAAATGTACCATCTGTACCAAATATAAATCGATCATCGTACATACCAACCCCAACTTTTTCGTCAGGTCCCGCACCATACCATTCTGCTGGGACTGTTCCGCCAACAGGACCTAAACCAAAATGTCCTGGACCTTCTGATTTCATTCTCCAAACTTTAGTGCCATCTCCAATTAAGGTATCTAATAAATCTTGGGGAGGAGAGTATGTTGCTAAGACTTCGATTGTAGTTGAAATAGAGGTAGACAAACCACCTGTTCCATAAGCAATTACAGTAACATCATAAGTATTAATACCCAAATTAGTGAACAATGCCTCAAGCTCTCCTGACGGTGCATTTCTCTCTGTTTCATTATAAAAATATTTATAACTTATAGCATTATCTGCATAAGCAACAAAATTAACTACACCACTACCATCTCCATATAGATTTGAATTATCTTGTCCAAAAATTTCTGAAGATATAACTAGGTTACTTGGTGCTACAATATCTCCTATTGATGCATCATCTTCTTGACAACTGAATAGGCATAGAAAAATACCTAAAAGTGTAAACGAATTAAATATTAAATTTTTCATTTTCAATTTTTTTAAATTTTAGTAAGCTTATACTGCCAAAATACACCTGCTCCTGACTCAATATATACATCCATTGTATTATTATTATCAGAAAGTGTAACGCTATAAACGATAGACTCAGGAACCGCTACATTAGGTAATTCACCTTGGTTGTTTGCTTTTGGTAAACCAATATAAGCTCCTGTTCCATTAATAGTAAGTGTTCCAGCTGATTCGTCAAAAACGTATGTTGCAGCTGCACTACCATCATGTGGTGGAACTGGAGTTCCACAAGCGTCAGTTCCTCCTTGCCACGGTTCAATCCATGTTTCTGTGCCAAGAACATTTGCGAAAGAATTATTTGCGCCAAACACATAAGTATCATCAAAATAACATGATCTTTCAGCAACACAACCGTCATCACATGCAAACCAACTTGTGTCTCCAACACTAGGACCCACACCTAAGGATCCACTTTCCGAAGACATTTGCCATGAACCTTCAATTGGTGAACTAACAACTGATGTATCTTTAACCAATCTATATTGCCAGAATACACCTGCTCCAGACTCAATATAAACATCCATTGTATTGTTATTATCAGAAAGCGTTGCTGTATATGTAATAGAATTAGGCACAGACACATTTGGTAACTCACCTTCGTTATTCGCTTTTGGAAGACCAATATATGCCCCAACACCACTAACAGTAAGTGACCCAGAAACAGCGTCAAAAGTATAGGTTGCTGCAACTGATCCGTCATGAGGTGCAACAGGAGTTCCACAAGCGTCACTTCCTCCTTGCCATGGCTCAATCCAAGTTTCAGTTCCTAATACGTTTGCAAATGAACCATCTGCACCAAACACGTAAGCATCATCGAAATAACATGATCTTTCAGCTACACAACTATCATCACATGCAAACCAACTTGTGTCTCCAACACTAGGACCAACACCTAATGAACCGCCTTCTGAAGACATTCTCCAAGTTCCTGCAATTGACACTTCTTCGGTTGCGGCACGATAAAAATAGATATTATCAATAAATGCAGTTCCTCCTTCACCAAAAGGAGTTCCAACGTACTTTAATTGATGTATGTCTTCAACTGTAAAACCTGTTTGACTTGTAAAATCTGAAATAGGAATATCAATGGTTGTCCATTCGTTTGGAGTTAAATCTACTACAATAGGACGCTCACCGTTAGATACGCTTATTAAAGAAACTTCAATTGTTTGCAATACATCTGCTGTCCAAACATCTAAATGTAAATATTCCATTTGAGAAACATCAATAGTTTCACCTATCTGATTACCTTGATAACTTAGGTTACTGTATTGTAACATTTCATCACCTTCTAAATCGAATAACGACCATCCGCTACCACAACATCCTCCTTGACCCCAATCTGGAAAAAAATCTGAGCCTTCTACATCTGTATATGAAGAACTAAAAATAGAAATAACATCCGCACTTGCCCTAGCTGGCGGAATATCTGCTGATGCTAAAGGCTGCAAAATTGCTGTAACCTCAAATTCTTCTGAATAACTTGTAGTAGCAATTGCTCCTCCCATTGCCTCAACAAATATGGTATAAATACCTGCTTCTTGATAGGTAAATGATATTGTTTCGCCAATATTTACAGTTGTTGGATCTACAGTTGGGTCTTCTCCAAAAGAAACCTCATAGAACATTGCAAAATCTGCAGAAGCCGTTACGTTAACCGTTTTAGATAAAGTTCCATCATTTTCAATAGTAACCACCAAATTTTGAGGTGCTTGAAACGAAACAACTATTGTCTGTGAAATCGTAGTTGACAAATCATTTAAACCATATGCTGTAATTAGAACTTCATAACTTCCTTCTTCATATGTATGCTCTAAACTAGAACCTGGTGTGATTGGATCAGACAATTCTGAACCATCACCTAAGTTAATCACAAAATTAGTTACGCCCTCGCCAAGAGGAGTTAATGTAACTAAACCTGAATTATCTTGAGTTATAGTAACGTTTGCAGAAACATTAATTGGTGCTTCTATAGCATCTATAAAATCTGTGTTATCATCTTCTTTAGTACAGCCGTAAAAGACTATAACTAAAAGACAAAATCTTAATGTGTGTTTTAATATTTTCATGCTTGTTTTTTTTTAATATCCAGGATTTTGGTTCCAATTACCATTAGAGAATTGAATTTCTTCTATCGGTATTGGAAATAATTCATTTTTATTTGAAGAAAAACCATCAATTTCAGATCCTCTATCTGTTCTCACTAAATCGAAAAAGCGATGCCCTTCGCCAACTAGCTCTACTCTTCTTTCATGATATATAGCCTCAGTAAGTGTTGCTCCTAAAGCACTAACTTCGTTATCGGTATTACCAAATGCTCTATTTCTTACTCTATTTAAATAGAGCTGTGCTTTGGCATCATCTATTCCTCCTCTATTAAAAGCTTCAGCAGCCATTAATAATACATCAGCATATCTAATAGCTCTATAATTGTTAGGATTTGTTAAGTTTTGATCACCTGTATTCAAATCGCCTTGTCTAGCAATATATTTTCTATTATAATACCCTGTATGCTCAAAACCGGTTCCAAATGTAGCTCCTGTATCTGCTGCCCAATTATTTATATCTAAAATTGCAACATCTTTACGTAAATCACCATCTTCAAACTCATCTACAACCTCTTGTGTCGGAACATTAAAACTAAATCCAGAATCAAACATTGGACCATTGTAATTTCTAATTCCGTTAAAACCTACAGCTACATTTCCTTCACTACATTGCAGACACCCAAAACCTGCTCCTTCTACATCTGTATATTGAACTTCAAATACAGATTCAATTCCATTTTCTCCTGCATTTTCAAAAATCGTATCATAATCAGAAACCAAATTATATGGTCCATTTATAATTAAATTGTCTAAAACTGTAGCCGCTTCTGCAAATTTGTCTTGATATAAATAAGCTTTACCTAATAACGCTTCTGCCGCACCTTTAGTAACTCTGCCTGTTTGTGGTGCTGTATAGGACAAATTGGCTATTGCATATTGCAAGTCTAATTCAATTAGAGCATAAACCTCGGACACGGATGATCTAGGAATAGTTGTTTCATCACCTAAATTGAATCGTTGATCTACTTTTAATGGAATACCTCCAAACCATTTTACGAGTTCGAAATTATAATATGCTCTTAAAAATTTAGCTTCTGCTAATATTATTTCTTTTCCTTCAAAATCTATTTTATTTTGAAATTCCAATAAATAATTTGCTCTATTAACACCTGCAAACATCCAGTTCCAAATATCTCTTAAATTACTATTTACAGAAGTATGTATCATGTCATCAATTTGCTGAAAACCTATTACATCTGTCGCACTTTCTCCTCCACATAAAGTGTTATCTGAAGCTATCTCACCCAACATAACATTTACATATGTTGACTGTAATAAATCATAGGTTGCAATTAATGCGTTATAATAATCATCTTCAGAATTAAAATAATTTTCTGAGTCTATAGAATATACTGGATCTCTTTCCACAAAATCATCGGTACAAGATGGGTAGCAAACTAAAGCTATCAATAAGGCAAGTACCTTTTTTATACTATTATTTTTCATTTTCATCTTTTTTAAAAGTTTAGATTAAGACCACATAAATAAGTTCTAGGAATTGGGTAAAAACCAAAATCAATACCGCCACCAATAGGTGCTCCACTTGTAGCACCAGGATCATAACCTTTGTATTTTGTAAATGTGTATAAGTTGTTAACTCCTACATAAATTCTAACTTTATCTACTCCTATTTTTTCAATAACATCTTTTGGTATGGAATAGCCTATTTGTACATTTTGAATTCTTAAATAAGAGGCATCTTCAACAAAGTAATCTGAAAACACATTGTTAGATGTGGACGCTGTAGTTAGCCTTGGCACAGAATTACTAGTTCCTTCACCAGTCCATCTATCTAAAACGTAGTTTAATCTATTTACATCAGTTAACGTTCTTTCATAATTTCTAACCATATCGTTACCAATTGAAGCAAATGCATACGCTGTAAAATCAATATTTTTGAAATTTAAAGTAAGATTAAGTCCCATTGTAACATCTGGAATAGGATTACCAAGATTTGTTCTATCATCTGCATTTATTTCACCATCATTATTAACATCAACAAATCTTAAATCTCCTGGCGATGCTTCTGCACCTAAATCAATCTGCGAAGGGTGTGCGCTTACCTCAGCTTGATTTTGAAAAATTCCATCTGTCTTATACCCATAAAAATAACCTAGAGGTTGACCAGTTTCCATTCTGGAAATGGCAGGCTGACCAACACCGAATGTTCCACCTTCTACAAAACCAGTGCTATTGTTTACTTTAGTCACTTCATTTTTCAAAGTAGTTATATTATAACTTGCTGATATTTTAAAATTATCTGATATATTATCTTTATAATTTACAGCAAATTCAAAACCTCTATTTTCTACACCACCAGCATTTACTGTTGGAGCAGAACTACCTGGTGCAAATACACCTGTAATTCCGGAAACAGGAATATTTGCTATTAATAGATTATCTCTTTTATTAATAAAATAATCAGTAGTAATATCTAGCTTATTATCTAACAAACGAATATCAAGACCTATATCTAGTTTTTTTGCTTCCTCCCATTGCAATTCAGAATTTGGCAATTGACCTATTGCAGTTCCATTGACTAATGAGTTATCAAATATATATGTTGCTTCACCGCTTAATTGACCAACGTATCCGTTATTTGGAATTTGATCATTTCCTAATATACCATAACTTGCTCTCAATTTTAACAAATCAAATACACCAGAATCATTAAAAAATTCTTCATCTGATATAATCCAACCTGCCGTTACAGAAGGGAAATAAGCGACCCTATTTTCAGGACCAAATTTTGTAGAAGAATCTCTACGTAACATTGCAGAAAATAAATATTTCCCTTTATAATCGTACTGCATTCTAGTGAAGAAAGATAATCTTCTTTCGTCGTAAGAATAAGAGCCTACATCCCTAACGCCATCTCCTCCTGTTCCTAATGCCAATGAAATATCAGCAAATTCCCACGAATTATTAGGCACATCATAACCTGTAGCAAATAGTCCATTTCCGAAAGTCTTAAAAACTGTCGTTCCTCCTGTAAGAGTTACATTATGATCTTCATTAAAGTTATTTTTATATGTCGCGTATAAATCAAATGAATAATCATTATCATTTATAGAATTTTGAGCAACACTGCTTCTGTTAACATCAAATACTTTCCCGCCATAATCCACAATCTTAGAAAATGATTTGCTTTCGCTATTCGTAGTATTGAATCCAATACGACCAGTTAAATTAAGTTTTTCTAGTATTTGATAATCTAGAGAAACTGTACCATTTAATTTTCTTAAATCATAATCATTAAATGTATTAGCTATTTGAGCTAGCGGATTAATAATTTCTATACCCAGACCTGCTACACTTGGCACCAACGTAAAATCTCCATTTTCGTCATATGCAGATAAAGTAGATGGTGTATTTAATGCATTAAACAAAACCGACCCCAAACCAAAATCATTAACAGAATCTCGATCTAAATAAGTATAAATAATATTTGTACTTACTTTAAATTTATCTGATAAATCAGCGCGAATAGAAGCTCTTGCTGTATTTCTTCTAAAATCTGATTTCTTTGGAGCAATGATACCTTGTTGGTATAGATGAGAACCACTTAAGGAATATGCTATTTTATCAGAACCACCTGAAATACTAAAGTCATGACTATTGATTGGAACTGACTCATTGAAAACTTCATCTTGCCAATCCGTACCTGCTCCTAAATTCGATACATTAGTATAAGGCAGAGCTTGACCTCCATTAGCATAACTTTCATTTAGTAATAATGCATATTCTGTAGCATTCAACAATGGTAATTTTCTTGAAGTTTCTTGCAGGCCCACATATGTATTATATGAAACTTTTACTTTTCCTCCCTTCTTACCGCCTTTAGTGGTAATAAGAACAACTCCATTAGCACCTACAGTACCATAAATGGCAGCTTGCGCATCTTTTAAAACTGTTATAGTATCAATATCATTTGGATTAAGAATACTTAAATCGCCTTGATAACCATCTATTATTACCAATGGTCCATTTGTACCATTAGTGGATATTCCTCTAATTCTTATATCCAATCCTGCTCCCGGAGCTCCAGATTGAGAGGTTACATTTACACCAGAAACTGTACCTTGTAAAGCTTGTTCTACTTTAACGGGTTGTAATTCTTCTAAAGTTTCAGAACTAACAATTGACACCGCACCTGTAACTTCTTTTTTCTTTTGAGAGCCATACCCAATAACAACAACTTCATTTAAAGATTCTGCATCCTCCACAAGTGAAATACTTAATGAATCACTATTTAATATAGTAATTTCTTGAGTTACAAAACCAATATATGATATGACAACTACAGAGTTTACTGGCACATCATTTAAAGTAAATTCACCATCAAAATTTGTTGAGGCTCCCTTTGAGGTGTTCTTAACAACTACGTTAACACCTGGTAAAGGTTGTCCTGAGGAAGCTTCTATAACTGTCCCAGAAACATTTACATTTTGCCCAAATACCATCATTGTAAAAACGAGAGCCATGAGCGTTAAAAGTTTTATTTTCATAGTTTATTATTTAGTTATTGCAATTTACCACAATTGTATTGACAACTTCTCAATATAACACTATACAAAAAACATACACTTTAAAAATAATAATGATAAAATACTAATATCACAATGCAAACACCTATAATTTATGGTATTCTCAAAACAAAAAAAGATTTAACAACAATTAACAATTACTTAGTCAGAAGACAAGGATAACACAATTGTATAGGTAATGTATAGGTAAAATACAATGTTGTATAGGCTCTAAAGCTCAATGATATAATTTGATAAGTTTTGATTATGATCCAATCCTAATTTTTTTCTTAGGCGGTAACGCTTAACTTCTACACTCTTATGAGAAATATTAAGTAAAGGCGCAATTTCTTTAGATGAAAGATTTAATCTTAAATAAGCACACATTCTTAAATCATTTGGGGTAATTGTTGGATGAATTAATTTTATGCGTTTCATGAAATCCTTATCAACATTATTGAACGCTTCCTCAAACAAATGCCAATTACTCGTATCATTAATGCTAGAGTTGATGGTTTTTATAACTTTTTTAACCTCCATCAGTGAAGTACTCTTAGTTAAGTCACTTTTTATATTACTTAGTAATTCGTTACGCTTTACCAAATTCATAGTAGCCATACCAAGTTCCCTATTT
The DNA here is from genome assembly GCF_045765065.1 of Winogradskyella sp. 4-2091. Taxonomy (NCBI): domain Bacteria; kingdom Pseudomonadati; phylum Bacteroidota; class Flavobacteriia; order Flavobacteriales; family Flavobacteriaceae; genus Winogradskyella; species Winogradskyella sp. 4-2091. Next base: position 42,828 of record NZ_JBJKOD010000001.1, on the reverse strand, counting down.
TTATTATCTATATCTAATTGTAGATTTTTATTTTTAAATTGAATCAATTGTCTCTGATTTTCAAGTTGTTCTAACTCAATTTGCCTTTGTTTTTTTTCAATAAGTTTAATCTGAATTTTTTTGTAATGTTTTTTATTAAAGTAATAAAGCACATATATAAAAAGTAAGGATAACAAAAAATAAGAAATAATTGCCATGGGCTTTAGATACCAGGGTTTTTCAATACCAAACTCGTAGGTAATCCTATTATTTGACATAATACCATTAGTCATCGCTCTAGCTTGAAAAGTATACTCTCCATGTGGTAAATTCTTAAAGAATACCTCAGATTCAGAAGACCAATCACTCCATTTATCATATATACCACTTAATTTATATTGATACATCGTTGGTGTAAAACGATTATAATTTGCAACACTATACTTAAACCTTACATTATTAGTTTTATTAATAAAAGTTTCAACGGAACCCAAATCTACAGCAGATAAATCATTTAAAGTTTTACCACAATCGACATTATTGAGATGAATATCCAAAACATCCTTTCCAATCTTATCCAAATTCATAGTTATATATCCTCCCTTTGTTCCGATTAAATAATTGTTATTTTCTAAATGCAAAATATTCTCGAAAGCCGATTTTGTATTTCTCGCATCACTTGAAATAACAATTGTATTAATTTTTGGTAAACTCGATAATTTCCCAGGTTCAATATATATAATTCCACTTGCAGAAAAACCCCAGAGTTTGCCATCAGCAATATCATAAATTAACTTTCCTGACACGTATTTTTCTCCACTAAATAATTGACTAAGAATTGAATCTCTTTTAAACTCCTGATTATTTACTTCATACGTATACACACCATCTTGCGTGTTGTATAAAATCCTATTATTGTATTTAACTATGCTTGACTTTACTCCTTCCTTTACTGGTATTTTATCATTATTAATAACTCTTAAATAATCATTATCGATTTTAATTTCATAAACACCTTTATGTTCATGGCTAATTAGTACCTCATAAGAATTCAGAAATTCAAAATACCTTGATGAAATATCAAAACCTTTAATTTTATTTCTAAATTGCCATTGCCCATTAACTTTTTGAAGAATATTTAAACCTTTATAATTACCCTGAATTAACAGGTTAGGACGTCCCTCTATCTGTTTAATTCCCCAAGTCCCTAATTCGCTAGCGATTTTCTCAACAGAAACACCGTCAATAATAAATGTTCCTTTATCATGTCCGCAGAACAAATCATTATTAATCATAGTTAAACTCCACACTTGCCCTTTAGTACCATTTATAAAACTAAATTCATTTTTAGACCCTATAGTTTTATAAAATAATCCATGATTTGTTCCTAAATACAAATAGCCGTTTACTTCTGCAGCACAATACACTGTACCTATTTTACCTTGTTTGTCTTTATATACTTTGAATGGCGAATTCATATTTATGACATTTATGCCATTATCAAGACCTAACCAAATATTACCTGAATCGTCCTCTGCGATAGACAAAACTGTGTTATTACTTAAACCTCTATTTTGATCAATTTGCATCAACACATCTCCATAGGCATTTAGATGAACTATACCTTTAGAAATCGTACCTAGCATATATGTGCCATTCTTCAGTTTTAGACTACTATAAACGCTCGTGTTTGATAATAAACTATCTGCTGAAATATTCCATTTCTCAACTTTATCAGCTGAAAGCTTAAAAAAACCATTTTCTTCAGTCTGTAATAGAAGACCAATGTGAGAATTGAATAGGCTAACTAGCTTATTATCACCTATCTGATTGGCATCTACAATTAAACGAGGCTCTCCATTTATAATTTCAAACACTCCCTCTCCAATTATTTGATAATAAATAGCCTCATCAACTTTAAAAATCTTATTAATTCTTTTGTCCGACTCTATAATTGAAAAACTACCCTTTTCAACTTGATAAATATAAATCCGATCAAATGATTGGAACAAAACAAATTCACCAAGATCAATAATACCCCAAAAGTCCTCGTCTTGTATAATACTAGTTTCTAAATTCCCCTTTAGCGATATGTACTTTAAAGAACCTTTGTTATCCCTTAACCAATAACCAAAATCCATATATCCACCAGTATATATGCGATCTTCAATAACATTTACTGATCGTAAAATAGAATTATTTGGAGACTTATATGTATTCCATGAAGCTCCATTAAACTCTAATAATCCTTTATTGTTAGCGACATAAACAAAGTTGTTTTGAGCTTGAGATATAGCCCAATTTTGGTCTTCAGCACCATAATCTTGAGGAGTAAACACTTGTATGGGAGAAAATTCCTGAGCTTGTGTCGCAAATGAAATAAAAACAAAAAAAGTGTAGAGATAAAATTTAATAATATCCATTAGTTCTATATTATTAGTTTGTGTTTAACAAAGTAGTCAGACTAATATTTTGCCTTTGTTAAGGTACTAATATAGATAAATAAAAGGATGTAGTAGCAATTGTAGTGCTTGTATATTAAAGAGTATAGTTATAATAACCATGAACAACTAAGACTATTACATTAAAACTACAACAAAAACTTATAGTTACAATGTTAAATAAACGATCATTATTCTTGAACTTGCAATACTGCAAAAAAAATAGAAAAGTGCAAAACCAAAAAAGCCGAAAACTTTCGTTTTCGGCTTTTCATCTGTACTGAAGACGGGACTTGAACCCGTACGTCCTAATGGACATTGGATTTTAAGTCCAACGTGTCTACCAATTCCACCACTTCAGCATCTTGATTACAGACTGTAATCAAATTGGTATATTTTTTAAAGAATAGAGCGAAAGATGGGATTTGAACCCACGACCTCCACCTTGGCAAGGTGATGCTCTACCCCTGAGCTACTTTCGCAGTTTTTAAAGAACAATTTCGCTTTCAAAGCGGATGCAAATTTATAATATTTCTTAGAATTGCAAAGCCTTTTTTAAAAATAAATTAAAAAAATTTTAAGCTTGCTTTTTCTTAAGCAACATTCTCTTAATTTCATTGAGTTTCATCAAGGCTTCCACTGGCGTAAGTGTATCAATATCAGTATGTAATATTTCATCTTTTATTTCAACCAATAATGGATCATCTAAATTAAAGAAACTTAACTGTAAATCGTCTTTTATACTTTTTACCTTATCTGTAAGTTCTTCACTCGAATGTGACTTCTCTAATTTAGATAAAATTTTATTAGCACGTCTAATCACTTGTTGCGGCATTCCCGCCATTTTTGCCACATGAATTCCAAAACTATGCTCGCTCCCACCTTCTACCAGTTTTCGAACAAAAAGCACATTATCCTTTAATTCCTTTACAGCAACATTAAAGTTTTTAATGCGACCAAAAGTTTCAGTCATTTCATTTAACTCATGGTAATGTGTAGCAAATAACGTTTTTGGTTTCGATTGATGCTCATGTAAATACTCACTAATAGCCCAAGCAATTGAAATACCATCGTAGGTACTGGTTCCTCTTCCTATTTCATCTAAAAGCACCAAACTTCTATCCGATATATTATTAAGAATTGAAGCCGTCTCATTCATTTCTACCATAAACGTAGATTCACCCATTGAAATGTTATCACTCGCTCCTACTCTAGTGAAAATCTTATCCACTAAACCGATTCGCGCTTCTCCTGCTGGCACAAAACTTCCAATTTGCGCTAAGAGTACAATTAAAGCCGTCTGTCTTAAAATAGCCGATTTACCAGACATATTTGGCCCAGTAATCATTATAATTTGTTGCGCGTCTCTATCTAAAAACACATCATTGGCAATATAAGGCTCACCAATTGGTAATTGCTTTTCTATAACAGGATGACGCCCTTCTTTTATTTCTAAATCGAAACTATCATCTATTTGCGGATAGACATATTTATTAGCTTTTGCCAAACTTGCAAAACCACATAAACAATCTAATTGCCCAATAAGCTGTGCATTCTGTTGTACCGAAATGATAAACTGATGCATCCAAGTCACCAAATCGGCGAATAATTGCTGCTCAATGGCTAAAATACGTTCTTCAGCTCCCAATATTTTAGCTTCGTATTCTTTAAGCTCTTCTGTGATATAGCGCTCTGCACTGACTAGTGTTTGCTTACGTATCCATTCTTCTGGCACTTTATCTTTATGAGCATTTCTAACTTCAATATAATAGCCAAAAACATTATTAGATGCTATTTTCAAAGAGGTAATACCTGTGCGCTCACTTTCGCGCGTTAGCATATTATCTAAATAGGTTTTTCCGGATTGAGATAAACCTCGTAATTCATCTAATTCTTCTGAAAAACCAACAGCAATCGTATTCCCTTTTAAAATATTTACTGGCGCTTCTTCGTTTATAGTTTCCTTTATTTTATCTCGAAGCAAATCACAGCGATGCAAATTATCGCCTAATATTTTTAAGGCTTCATTCTCGCAAGTTTCTGCAACCGATTTTATAGGCACAATAGCATCTAAAGAATTTTTAAGTTGAATCACTTCACGAGGACTCACTTTAGTCGTTGCAATTTTTGAAATTAAGCGTTCAATATCGCCTATATGCTTAATTTGTCCTTGAATATCTTGAAGTACACTTTCATTTTCCAATAAATACTTAACAACTTCATGACGTTGTTTTATTTTTTCGGCATGTTTTAGAGGTAAAGCCAACCAACGTTTTAAGGTTCGTCCACCCATGGCAGAAATCGTTTTATCAATCACATTGATTAACGTTACGGCATTAGCATTGGTAGAATTATAAAGTTCTAGATTCCTAATCGTGAATTTATCCATCCACACATAATCATCCGTTGCAATTCTTGAAATGGTTGCAATATGCTCTAATTTATTATGACGTGTTTCTCCTAAATAATGAAGTACAACACCAGAAGCTATAATACCTTCATACAAATCCTCAATACCAAAACCTTTAAGCGTTTTCGTATTAAAATGCTTGGTTAAAGTTTCATTTGCATAATCAGCTTGAAACACCCAATCTTCCAAATAAAAGGTATGAAAATCAGTTCCGAAAGTTTCAGAAAACACTTTTCGGCTTTGTTTTGAAATTAAAACTTCACTCGGATTAAAATTCTGAAGTAACTTGTCGATATACTCCGCATTGCCTTGAGACGTTAAAAACTCACCTGTTGAAATATCTAAAAAGGATATTCCAATACGTTGCTTTTCAAAATAAACAGCCGCTAAAAAGTTATTCGATTTAGAGTGTAGAATATCATCATTAAAAGCCACACCAGGTGTTACTAATTCCGTAACGCCTCGTTTTACAATGGTTTTGGTCTGCTTTGGGTCTTCTAATTGGTCGCAAATAGCAACGCGCTCTCCTGCTTTTACCAATTTTGGCAAATAGGTATTAAGAGAATGATGCGGAAAACCAGCCAATTCGGTTTCACTTTCGCTACCTGCACCACGCTTGGTTAAAATAATATCTAAAATTTTTGAGGCCTTAACGGCATCACTTCCAAAAGTTTCATAAAAATCGCCAACTCTAAACAGTAAAAGTGCATCAGGATATTTCACCTTAATCGCATTATACTGTTTCATTAGTGGTGTTACTTTTTTTGCCTTTTTAGCCAATGGTAATCGCGTTTTAAATTATACTTTTGTGCTGAATTATTTCAAAATTGCAAGTTTGCTAAATTACTTATATTTTGAGGCTTATTAAAACCGAAAGACTAGAAGTTATTTACAGCTGTTGATAAGTGAAATAAGCTGTCATTCCTGCGAAGGCAGGAATCCATAAAAGAAATTAATTAGAAATAGATTCCTGCCTTCGCAGGAATGACAAACATATTCGATGTCACAGAAGCATACTATAAGCAGAAAACTAAAAAACGAAGAATTAGACCGATTAGAAATTTCCGAATTTAAGGATGCTAAAAAATCGCCAATCATTATTATTCTAGATAATATTAGAAGTTTAAATAATATTGGCTCTGTGTTTAGAACGAGTGATGCTTTTTTAATTGAAAAAATCTACCTCTGTGGTATTACAGCACAACCACCGCATAACGACATTAGAAAAACCGCTCTTGGAAGCACGGAAACAGTGGATTGGGAATATGCAGAACACACTTTAGATGTGATTGAAAAACTGAAAGCAGAAGACGTAAATATCTGTTCTATAGAGCAAGCAGAAAATGCCACGATGCTTAATGATTTTAAACCTCAACCCAACCAAAAATATGCCTTTGTTTTTGGTAATGAAGTGAAAGGTGTAGCTCAGGATGTGGTTGACGCTAGTGATGTGGTTATTGAAATTCCACAATATGGCACCAAACATTCTTTAAATATTTCGGTGAGTTGTGGTGTAGTGATTTGGGATGTGTTTAGTAAGCTTAAAAACACAAACTAATACTCAACTGTCATTCCTGCGCAGGCAGGAATCCATAACCTTAAGAACAAAAACAAGTAGATTCCTGCCTTCGCAGGAATGACAAATCATGAAAAAGAAAACAAAGACACCTTGGCCTACAAAAGACGCTATGCAACAAGTCTATGATTTGCATCTTTGGGGCGGAAAAGACTTTGATTTTTATTCGGGTTCAGGTTCTCATGATGCTGAAATTGTTACACCTTATATAGAGTGTGTTTCTTCGTTTTTAAAAGCGCACAATAATGCGCTAACGGTTTGCGATTTGGGTTGTGGCGATTTTAATATTGGGAATCAACTAACTCAATACACTAAAAAATACATCGGAATTGATATTGTAGACAATCTCATTGAACGCAACAAAAAACTATTTAAGGCTGACCATTTAGAGTTTCATTGCCTAGATATTGTGGAAGACGAATTACCAAAAGCCGATTGCATCATACTTAGACAAGTCTTGCAACATTTATCCAATGATGAGATTCAAAACGTGGTTGAGAAATTGCAAAATTATAAATACGTAATCCTTACAGAACATGTACCTATTGGAAATTTTGAATCGAATAAAGATATTATTTCAGGTCAAGGGATAAGAATTAAAAAACAAAGTGGTGTTGATGTGTTGGCTGCGCCATTTAATTTGAAAGCAAAAGAATCGAAAATTTTAATTGAAATAATTCCAGCGGGTAATAATGGGATTATTGTGACTACACTTTATATAATTGATTAAAGTTTCTGTCATTTCGAGCGAAAGCGAGAAATCACATTGTTCTTGATTTGTATGAATCATTATATTGATGATGATGATGATGAGATTCCTCAATCGTGCCTCATTTCGGAAACCTAACGAAGTGGTTCGACGCAGTCAATGACAACAAGGACTTCACACTATTTACTTCCTACTTTGAACTTTACACTTCCAACTTTACACTTCCAACTAATTACGTCTCACTGCTAATGGAAGCCGCATTAATCTCGCCCAACAACCACAAATAATCTTCACGATGCTTCACGAAGTCCTTATCTGATATATCAATGATTTTCACATTCATTTCTGGCTGACTTTTTAAAAAGTCTAAGTATCCTGAATTTATTTTTTTAAGATAATCGTCCTTTATGTCTTTCTCGTAGTTGCGTCCGCGTTTTTTAATATTCCGTTGTAAACGCTCCGTGTTTTGATAGAGATACACATACAAATCTGGTTTTGCAATATCCTTATATACTTGGTAAAATAGTTTTCTATACAACCTAAATTCGTCTTCTGGCAAGGTTATCTTAGAGAATATAAGGGACTTGTTTACATCATAATCACTAACCATAAAATCTTTGAACAAATCTAATTGCGATAAATCATCACTGATTTGCTGAAAACGGTCTGCCAAAAAAGACATTTCTAAGGTAAAAGCGTAACGTTCTGGATTTTTATAGAATTTTGGCAGAAAAGGATTATCTGCAAAACGTTCTAAAATAAGTTTTGCATTAAAATCTTGAGAAATCTTATTCGTTAAACTTGTTTTTCCGGCACCAATATTTCCTTCAATGGCAATATAATTGTAATTGGTAAAGCTGTAAGATTTTCTTGGATTTTTAAGCCAGATATTTATCGGCTCTATTTCAGATTCATCAATACATTCAGTCAATAATAGTTCTATCGTCCTATCTAAAATAGGATGTTTAAAATCTTTCGCAATATCTAAAAGTGGTTGCAGTACAAATTTACGATGTTGTAAATGTGGATGCGGAATCACTAAGGTTTTTTCGTCTATAATCTCATCTTCAAAAAATAAGATATCTAAATCTATTTCTCGCGATGCATAACCGTCTGATGATTTAGTTTCTCGTCCTAATTCTACTTCAATTGTTTGAAGTAATTTTAGAACTTTCTTTGGTCTATATTCGGTTTCTACAATGATACAGGCATTATAAAAATCATCGCCTTCAAAGCCTAAGGCTGGTGTTTTATAAACTTTAGAAATCTTTTTTACCGCACCAATTTTTTCAAATATAGCATCTACAGCAGCTTGCAAATATTGCAATTTGTTGCCTTTATTACTTCCTAATGCTATGTGAGTGATTTTGGTCGGTTTCATTTGAATCAACAAAATAACTAAAACAATTTTTATAACTTTACCTTTACGGAAACTATTTATTAACCATTTTCAATGTCATTAAAAGACAAGCTTTTAGCACAACGTATTTACTTCTTACTTGGTGGACTTTTTATCACATCATTGGTTGTTTCAAATTTAATTTTTCAAAAATTCTTTTATTGGCATCCTTTTGATATTGAAATATTTGGCTCTAAATTATTCGAAATTTCAGTGGGTATTTTACCGTATCCTATCACATTTCTTATTACAGATTTAATCAGTGAGATTTATGGTAAAAAACGCGCCAATGACATTGTGGTTCTGGGTATATTTGCGTCATTATTCTCGTTATTAATTATTTACACAGCTTCAAACGTTCCAGCCACAACGTGGTCTTATGTAGACGACAGCACATTTAAATTGGTGTTTGGTAACACATCGCTCGCTGTTTTTGCGAGTATGGTTACTTATTTGTTTGCGCAATTTGTAGATATTCAGATTTATCATTTCTGGAAACGCTTAACCAAAGGCAAACATCTGTGGCTTCGTAATAATTTTTCTACATGGTTTTCGCAATTTGTAGACACTTTTACTATACTTATTTTACTGTGTAGTTTCGGAATTATACCATGGGAAAACTTTAAAGGCTTACTTATTAGCGGCTTTCTGTTCAAAGTTTTAATTGCATTTTTAGATACACCATTTTTATACCTTGGTGTGTTTCTATTTAAAAAACGTTTTAAACTAAAAGTAAATGAGGAAATAAATTTACTGTAACGGTTAAACAAAACATTAAAATCTTCTTAAACTTGACAACCGCAGCAACTTTTATACAGAAATTTGCGTATATCATATAAAGACGCTGTTTAAAAGCACAATAAAACCTTATGAAGAAATTTTTAAAAATTATCGGAATTGTTTTACTTATTTTCATTGCAATTCTTATCGCTATACCATTTGTTTTAGAATCTAAAATCGACACTATTGTTCAGAATTATGCCGATGAAAATTTAGACGCAGACTTATCCTTTGATGATATTAGCTTGAGCTTAATTAGTAGTTTTCCTAAAGCCGAAGTGAGCGTAGAAAATTTAAAAATTACAAACAGAGCACCTTTTGAGGGCGAAAACTTAGTGATTGCAAAATCATTATCGTTTGAAATGGGAATGACTCAATTATTAAACGGCACAGAAGACCCTTTAGAAATTAACGAAATCATAGCAGACGAGCTTCTGCTAGTTATAAAAACCAATAAAACAGGTGCTGTAAACTATGATATTGTAAAAGAAAGTGATACAGCAGAAACAACCACGACAACAGAAACAGAGAGTGCTGCAGGTTTTAGTTTTGACATAGACCATTACGAATTAAATAATAGCGCTTTTACATATATAGATGACACTTCCGATTTAAAATTTTACCTCACAGAAATTAATCACGACGGAACAGGTATTTTCTCTGGTGGTACTTCGCAATTAGACACCAACACAGAAGCAAACATAACTTTTGCAATGGATAGCATTGAATATTTAAGCAATAACAGCATAAAATTAGATGCGCTTATAGATTTAGATTTAGAACAAGAAAAATACACCTTTAAAGAAAATAAAGGTTATATAAACGCATTGCCTTTAGAGTTTGATGGTTATATACAAATGGTTGAAGCCGGACAACAAATGGATATTACGTTTAAAAATCCGGAAGCTTCATTTAAAGATTTTTTAGCAGTAATACCAAAAGCTTATGCTAAGGATGTTGAGAATGTAAGCACCACAGGAAACTTTACCGTAAATGGAATTATAAAAGGATTGGTTTCAGAAGAAACAATTCCCACTTTGGATATTAATTTAAACTCAACTAATGCATCTTTTAAATATCCAGACCTTCCAAAAAGTGTCAGAAATATTGCCATTGATGCCTCTGTAAAAAACACAACTGGAAATATTGATGATACATTTGTAAATATTGATAAGCTTAATTTTCAGATTGATGACGATTCTTTTAAGTCCGAAATTCATGTAAAAAACCTAACTACAAATCAACAAATCGATGCTAAACTCGATGGTGTTTTAAATTTAGCAAACATTACTAAAGCGTATCCTGTTGAATTAGAAGATGAATTGAGTGGTATTTTAAAAGCAAACATCAATACCTCTTTTGATATGAATGCTCTTGAAACTAATGCTTACCAACGTATTAAAAACACAGGTAATGTGTCGATGAGTAATTTTATATTTTCTTCGGAAGACATTATAAATCCTGTGCAAATAAATACAGCGGATTTATCTTTTAAACCAGGAACGGTAAGTCTAAATAGTTTTGATGCATTAACCGGAAAAAGTGATTTTTCAGCCACAGGAACCATTAATAATTTATTAGGTTTTTTGTTAAGCGACAAAAAATTAGAAGGAAATTTTAACTTGACTTCTAACACGTTTGCGCTTTCAGATTTTATGTCCGAGGAAGAACCATCAGCTGAAACAACAGATACAAATAAAACACCTTCTGAAACCACATCAACAACCGAATCGTTGAAGATTCCAGATTTTTTAGATTGTACCATAACAGCTAATGCAAAAACAGTTATTTATGATAATTTAAATCTAAAAAATGTAAAAGGACAGTTATTAATAAAAGACCAAACTGCAACCCTTAAAAACATGACTACTGATATTTTTAATGGTCAATTAGGATTATCTGGTAATGTATCTACAAAAGAGGCTCAACCTGCTTTTGATATGAGTTTAGCCATGCAAAATTTTGATATTTCTCAATCCTTTAAAGATTTAGATATGTTAAAAGCTTTAGCACCAATTGCCAAAGTATTACAAGGAAAATTAAATTCTACAATAGATGTTAGCGGTTTATTAGACAGTAGTTTTTCGCCAGATTTAAGTTCTATTTCTGGTAGTGCTATCGCAGATATATTAACTAATAATATTGATGCTGATAGTAGTCCACTACTTTCTAATTTAGATAGTAAATTAGATTTTATAGATTTCAATAAATTAGACCTTAAAGACCTTAAAGACCTTAAAACAAAATTAAGTTTTGAAAACGGACAAGTGTCTGTAAAACCATTTACCATAAATTATAAGGACATTCCTATTGAAGTTTCTGGTTCTCATAGTTTTTCAAACACCATGAATTATAATGCAGTACTTCAAGTACCAGCAAAGTATTTAGGTAGTGATGTTAATCAGTTAATAGGTAAGATTGATGATAGCGAAGTGACTAATTTAACCATTCCGGTTACGGCTAATATTGGTGGTACATTTACTAGTCCTAATATACAGACGGATTTAACTTCTGGTGTTACCAACTTAACAAAGCAATTAATTGAGATTGAAAAACAAAAATTAATTAACACAGGAAAAGATAAGGTTACCGATTTAATAGGCGGACTTTTAGGCGGAAATACAAATACCAAAGAAACCGACTCTACAACTACTGATACACCCACAAAAGAAGAAACTACAAAGCAAGAAGCAACTGATAAAGTTAAAGAGGGCGTAAGTAATATTTTGGGTGGTCTTCTAGGAGGCAAAAAGAAAACTGAAGACTCAAAAGCACAAGATTCCACCAAAAACTAACCGTTAATCGTTAAAATTGCATTTATTTTATAAAAATAAGTTAATAATCATTAAATAATTTGGAATTCTTAATTATTACGTTATAATGTAGGTTCACTAAATATTAAAAAGTATATATGAGGCAGTTAAAAATCACCAAGCAGGTAACCAATAGAGAAGATAAGTCTTTAGATAAATATCTACAAGACATTAGTAAAATTCCATTGATTACCGCAGATGAAGAAGTGGAGTTAGCACAACTTATCAGAAACGGTGATCAAGCAGCATTAGACAAATTAACAACAGCCAACTTAAGGTTTGTTGTATCTGTTGCAAAACAATACCAAAATCAAGGATTAAAATTACCAGATTTAATTAATGAAGGTAATGCTGGTTTAGTAAAAGCAGCTAAACGTTTTGATGAAACTAGAGGTTTTAAGTTTATTTCTTATGCTGTATGGTGGATTAGACAAGCTATTTTACAAGCTTTAGCAGAACAATCGCGTATTGTACGTTTACCATTAAATAAAATTGGTACAATTAATAAGATTAATAAGGCATTTTCTCACTTAGAGCAAATAAACCAAAGACCACCTAATGCAGATGAGATTGCACGTGAGTTAGACATTAGCGAACGTGAGGTAAAGCAGTCTATGAAAAATTCAGGACGTCACCTATCAATGGATGCACCATTAAAAGATGGCGAAACGTTTAGTTTATATGATGTAGTTAGTTCTGGCGAATCACCAAGACCTGATAAAGATTTAATGAAAGAATCTTTAAATACAGAAGTAGAACGTGCATTAGAGACGTTAACTCAAAAGGAAAGTGATGTTATTCGTTTAAACTTTGGAATAGGCGATCAACCACCAATGACTTTAGAAGAAATTGGAAGTATCTATGATTTAACCAGAGAAAGAGTTAGACAAATTAGAGAAAAAGGTATCCGTAGATTAAGACATGCAAGTAAGAGTAAAATCTTAAAAACGTATTTAGGTTAAAAATAAATATCTAAAACATTAATTTAATTTTTTATTCTCAAATAGTTAGCATATATTTGCCGACCATTTGCAAGAATTAGTTAACAAAAATATATCGATAATGATTAAAATCGAAATCAAAGAAGGAGAAAATATAGAACGTGCACTTAAGCGTTATAAGCGTAAACACAGAAATGTGCAAATTATGCAAAACCTTAGAGAGTCTCGTTATTTCACTAAGCCTTCTGTAAAGAGAAGAAGAGAAATTCAGAAAGCTGAATATATTCAGGGTTTAAGAGACGCTGAAAACGTATAGTTTTTCTCATTTATAAAGTTTTTATAAAAGAGTAGCCTTTGTGCTACTCTTTTTTTATGCTTTAATTTCAGTTTTTCTAAACATTTCATTTTATCTTGAAGTGCTAAAAATTTAAAATCATAATTTTATATGCCAATTATTAAAGCTGTTAGAGGAAAACAACCTCAAATCCCTGAAGATTGTTACGTTGCTGAAAATGCAACTATAGTTGGAGAAGTCTCCCTAGGAGAACAATGTAGTGTTTGGTTTAATGCTGTAATACGAGGCGATGTTCATTTTATAAAGATGGGTAATAAAGTTAATATTCAAGATGGTGCAGTTATCCATGCTACCTATGAAAAATCTCCTACGACCATTGGTAATAATGTTTCTATAGGACATAATGCTATTGTACATGGTTGTACCATTAAAGATAATGTACTTGTTGGTATGGGCAGTATTATTATGGACGATTGCATTATAGAAAGCAACAGTATCATTGCTGCAGGTGCTGTAGTCACGAAAAATACAATTGTAGAATCTGGAAGCATTTATGCTGGTGTACCAGCAAAAAAAGTTAAAGACATTAGTAAGGAATTGATCTCAGGGGAAATAGATAGAATTGCTAACAACTATGTAAAATACTCTGGTTGGTTTAAGTAGTAGTACTTAAAAACTTTGTTTTAAACGTTCTATTAGAACTTCAATATCTGAAATTTCATTTAACACATCCGCACTTAAAACTGTTGAAATTTCATTACCATTTAATTTTAAAATTGTAGGATAAAGCATCTTAACGTTTGGAAATTTAGATTCAAATTCATCTTTGTGATAAAACTCCATGTCAAAAGGGCTTTGAGATCTAAAATTTTTCCAGGTTGAGTTTTCTGAAAACACATCATGCGTTAATGTACATAAGCGACAATTATATGTTGAAGGGCTAATTAATTTATGACCTACATCAAACAAAGCGTTTAATTTCCCAGAATTAGCATTGTAAATAAAAAGTAATTTCATGCTACCTTAGTGCAACCATATGATAATTCCTTACTAGAATTCCAAAAAAGAAGCATTGAATTTATGATCTAGAATAGAATTTAAAACTGCCACATTACTGTTGGAGAATAGATTGATATTTGGTTTCACTTCAGAATCATTCAATAAATTATGAGCAGACAATACAGATTGTGTTTGTTTTGCTACAGCAAGACCAGAATCTATAATTTTAACTGTACTAGGAAGCATTTTGGTTAGCATAGGAATCAGGTAAGGATAATGTGTGCATCCTAGAACCAAATAATCTATATTCTGCTTTAACATTGGTTCTAAATACTTTTCTAAAAGCAGTAGCATTTCTTTTGTACCTACTTTATCTTCTTCTATTAATGGTACAATACCTTCACCAACTTGTTCTATCACTTTTATTCCTGAAGCATACAAGTCCGTAGTTTTATGAAAAAGCTGACTGCTTAGTGTTCCTTTAGTCGCTAAAATACCAACTGCTTTAGTCTGTGTATTTAAGGCAGCTGGCTTAATAGCTGGTTCTATACCTATAAATGGAATATTGTAATTTTCCCTTAAATAATTTATAGCATTTGTTGTAGCTGTATTACAGGCAACTACAATAATTTTGCACTCTTTAGCTATTAAATATTCTGTGTTTTTAATACTGAGTTGAAGTATTTGGTCCTTAGACTTATCTCCATAAGGTGCATTTTTACTATCTGCCAAATAAAAACAATTCTCGTTTGGTAACAAGGCATGGATTTCTTTGAAGATAGATGTACCACCAATTCCAGAATCGAATATACCAATAGGTTTTTTGCTCATTATTACAAAAATAAAAAGTCGCTTAACAATAAGCGACTTTCTAATTATTTATTTTAATTTAGGATTACATTCCTAATTGCTTTTTTACATCTGCCATGATATCTTTACCATCTGCAACGATAAGCATTGCTTCATCTACAACGTATTGAAAACCTTGAGCTTTAGCTACTGCTTTGATAGCGTTATCTGCCTTTTCTACTATTGGCTTTAAAAGATTAAATTCTTTCTCTTGCAATTGCTTTTGCGCTTGTTGTTGGTATTGACCTAAACTTTGCTTCATTGTTTCAACTTCTTGCATACGTGCTAAGTTTTCTTCTTCCGTCTTAGATTCTGCCTCTAAGTTGTACTGCTTATATTTAGCGTCTAATTCTTTGTAAGAACCTTGAATTTCTGCCTCATAGGTTTTACCTAATTTTTCAATCTCAGCTTGAGCTGAAGCATATTCTGGCATCGCCTTAATTAGCTCTTGCTTATTTATATGTGCAATTTTACTTTGTGCTGATGTAAAACTAGTAGCTCCAATAAAAAGTACTGCTGCAAATAATAATGTTTTTAAATGTTTCATTTTTCTAAAGTGTATTTGTGTGTTATAAATTATTTATTGTTTGTTGTTTGTTTACTATTTAGTCATTTTTCTTAGCCTTAGCGATAGAGTCATTCTTTCTAACTTGCCTCTCACGTTCTTCTCTCGCTTTTTTACGGTCTTCTAAAATTTTCTTTTTTCTATCTTCTAACGCTTTTTGGCGTGCTTCTCTTTCTTTTATTTTTTGCAGACGTTTTGCTTCTGCTATTTCAGCTGGTGTTTTAGGTGTCTTGCCGCTCAAAGAATCTTTCTTAACGATTCCTTTTGCCATGGTACTATCTACTTTTACTGCTGATTTACTTTTATCTGATATCGAATCCTTTTTCGTGTCAGTATTTTTATTTACAGCTTCAGTTCTCGCGTTTCTCTTATCAATTGCACTCTGGCGACGTTCTTCTGCTTCCTTTTTCTTTTTATCTCTTAATTCTTGCTGAGCTATTTTTCTTTCCTCTGCTGCTTTTTCACGCTCTGCTCTTGCTGCTGCCAATTGTTCTTCACGCTTAGCTTTACGCTCTTCTAATGCTTTTTGACGTTCATCTTTACCTTCACTTACTTCTGGTACAACTTCCTCCTCCTCTAAAGCCTTACGTTCTTTTTTACTTTTGGCTTGCGAGCGTTTAGATGATCTTGTAATCGTTTTTAAAACACGCTCACTAATATCATAGCGATCTGCTGAATATAGCATTACAACATCTGCTGATTTATCAAACACAAAATCATATTTACCTGTTTCTGCTATATCTTGTACAGCTGCAAAAATCTGATCTTGAATGGGCTCAATCAATTGACGCTTCTGTATCATTAAATCGCCATTTGGTCCAAATCGCTTTTGTTGATAATCTAAAACCTCTGCTTCTTCATAAGTGATATCTTCATAACGTTCGTCATATAACTCTTTCGTTAAAAGAACACTTTCGTTATCTAACTCCTTTTTCTTTTGAGCAATGACATTTAGTTTTGATTCTATTTCAGATTTCCATCCTAATACCTTTTTATCTAATTGCGCAGAAGCTTCTTGATACTCTGGTACATTTTGCAAGATATACTCTGTATCAATATATCCTATTCTAACACCTCGTTGTGCATTTGCATTAAAGCCAAAGAAACTTATAATTACTAATAAAAAAAGAACTTTAAAATTCATCATTTTTGTTTTCATGTTTTGAGACATTTTTGTCGTAACATTAAATTTTTATAGTTTAATGTTACTAATGTTCAAATTTAACGAAATAAATTCTTAAAAATTTTAACACCATGATGATTTCTTAATAAGCTATTAGAAAATATCGTGCCAAACTTAAAATTGTTGACCAATTATAAAGTGAGTTTCCCATCTTTTCACTGAAGCACCATATGGAGCTGCATCAAATGCATGACCAAAGTCTATCCCTAATAAACCAAAGGCTGGCATAAAGATTCTAAGCCCAAAACCGGCTGATCTCTGTAGGTTAAACGGATCAAAATCCTTGAATGTATTCACAGAACTACCTGCTTCTAAAAATGTTAACGCATATATTTTAGCTTGAGAGGCTAAAGTAATAGGATAACGCAATTCTAAAGAGAATTTGCTATATATAGAACCACCATCAGTATCTGATAATGATTGATTAGGATAACCACGTAACTGAATCACTTCTCTTCCATCTAAGGAATAGTTTGCTAATCCATCACCACCAACGAAGAAACGTTCAAAAGGAATTACACCTCTATCATTGTTATATGCTCCAAGAAACCCGAATTCTACACTAGGCTTTAATACAAACTTTTTTGTTAAAGATTGGTACCAATCTGCCTTAAATTTAATTTTATAAAATTCTAACCACTTAAAACGTTCTTGATCTATCTCTCCAATTCTAGTATTAGCATCGTTATAAGCTGTACTTCCAACGGTTGAGTTATTTAAATTTTCTACCTCATCTGCTCTATCTTCGCTTAAGGCTCCGTAATCTACACCGTTTACTAAAGAGTATGGGAATGAAAATTTAGCAGAAATATTGAAACTTGAACCTCCTGTTGGGAAAATTGGATCAATTCTAAGGTCACTTCTACTTAAGCCAATAGTATAAGAAAGGTTATTAGACGTCCCGTCACCAAATGTAAATAAGCTGGTTGTGTAGTTATTTAGATTATAATGTTGATAACTTAATGCCTGTGATAATAAAAAGTAATCATCTGGTTTAGAAAGTCTAGTAGACAATCCAAAGGTTATACCTGTAATATTAAAACTTCTACTCTTATTTGCTGTTCCTGTAGATGAATCATACAAAAACTGTTTAGAATGCGAAAGCGACGTTGACATCTGGTATGGCTTTTTACCACCAAGCCAAGGCTCACTAAATGAAAAACTATATGTTTGAAAATACTGACTAGCTTGAAGTCTTAATGCTAAACTTTGGCCATCACCTCTAGGAACTGGTACGTACGCTTCTTTATTAAAAAGGTTTTTAATTGAGAAATTATTGAATGACAAACCTAAAGTACCGATGAAACCTCCTCCACCATATCCACCTTGCAGTTGAATTTGACTAGATCCTTGTTCTACAACAGAATATTCTACATCTAATGTACCATCTACAGGATTAGGGTTTTTGATATTTGGCGTAATTTGCTGAGCGTCAAAAAATCCTAATTGTCCTAATTCTCTAATTGTTCTAATTATATCAGACTTTCTATATAACTCTCCTGGACGTGTTCTTATTTCTCTATAAATAACATGATCATTAGTAACATCATTTCCAACAATTGTCACGTTGTTAAAATAAGCTGGCTTACCTTCAGAAATTCTAATTTCCATATCAATAACATTACCTTCTGCACTTACTTCTACTGGATTAATTGTAGAGAACATGTAACCGTTATTTTGATATAAGTTGGTAATATCTTGAGCATCTGGATTGGTATCATCTGCAATACGTTCTCTCAATTCTACTCCATTATATGTATCGCCTTCTTTAATACCTAATAATAGTGCTAGTTGTCTGTCAGAATATACTGTATTACCTACAAAAGTTATTTTACCAAACGTATATTTCTCACCTTCTTCTACTTTTATATTAAGGTTTATCGTTTTATCGTCTATATAAGTAATAGAATCTGAAATCACTCTCGCATCTCTGTATCCATTCTCTTTATAATAATCAACTAAGCTAACTAGGTCTGTTTTAAAATCGTCTTCAATATATTTAGAGCGTTTTAAGATTCTCAACGGACTTAGACTTTTTTGCTTCGTGTTTTTCATTGCTTTACGAAGCTTTTTATCCGCTATTTTTTCATTACCATCAAAAGTAATAGCCTTAATTTTTACTTTCTCGCCTTGGTTAATATCCAAAGTCATATTAACACGCTCTTTCTCAACAGAATCAATAACTTGGGTGGTCTTAATACTAACTTTAGTATTTAAGAACCCTTTTTTTCTATATTTATTGGTAAGATAGTTTTTAGTAGTAGCGATTAAGTTTTCTGTAACTTTTACACCAGGCTTTAATTTATTTTCCGAAATTATTTCATCTTTCTTACTTTTCTTAACACCTTCTATAGTAAGTTCTTTAAGTTCTGGCAAGTCAATTAATTGAATTTCTAAATCTGCAGTGCTTCCATCAATGTTAGTCACATAGATATCAATACTACTAAATAAATTAGATTTCCATAATGTTTTTACAGCATTGGCGATTTTTTCTCCACCAACTTGTATTTCTTCGTCCTTTCTTAATTTAGAATAGGCTATTATGGTTTGTGCACTAAAGTTAGTGTTTCCTGTAACCGTAATTTCTTTAATTAAATAGGTTTCTCCTGCTTTTACTTGAGCATTACTTGCAAATGAAATTGTAAACAGTAATACAGTACAAAAAAGTTTTATGAATGAATTCAAAACTGAATTATTAGGTAAGTTGTTCGCTTGTTTTTCCAAATCTTCGTTCTCTGTTTTGATAATTTACGATTGCCTCATAAAGATTTTCTTTTTTAAAATCTGGCCATAAAATATCTGTAAAATATAATTCTGCATAGGCTATCTGCCAAAGCAAAAAATTACTAATACGTTGTTCTCCACTTGTGCGAATAAGTAAGTCTACGTCTGGTAAATTTTGCGTGTAAAGATGCTTATTTATAATTGATTCATCAATACTTTCAGAAGAAATTATATTATTTTTAACTTTAACTGACAATTCTTTGATAACATTAACAATTTCTTCACGAGAACCATAGCTTAACGCTAAGGTTAATGTCATATTATCATTATTTTTTGTCTTTTCTATTACATCTAATAGTTCGTTATGCGCTTTTCTAGGTAAATCTTTTAGCGATCCAATGGCTGATAGTTTTATACCATTATCTTGTAAGGTTTTAATCTCTTTCTTTAAAGATTTAACCAAAAGTTTCATTAATGTCTGAACTTCTAATTTTGGCCTATTCCAGTTCTCTGTAGAAAACGCATAAAGTGTGAGGTTTTTTATCCCTAATTCTGCACTGGCTTCTACAGTTTCTCTTACAGATTTTGTACCATTCTCATGACCAATTGCTCTTATTAGCCCTTGCTGCTTTGCCCAACGTCCATTACCATCCATAATAACAGCAATGTGTTTAGGAAGCTTATCTTTATTTATTTGTTCTTTAATACTCATTTTAAAAATTGCAATAACAAGGTCGTCTACCAAAGGTGTAAGTTAGTGTAAATCCTGTAAACATATACCAATCATTATTATTGATGTTTCCAAAACTAAACTGCTCTCTATATTCTGAGTCTGGCATACTACCATCTAACTCATCTGAGAACGTATAACGAGCACCAATTTCTGCTGCCAAAATTAATTGATTGGTAATATTGGTTTTATAACCAATGGCCATAGGAATCCCAAATGCCCAACTATCTGTATCTTCTGAAACAATCTCGCCTGCTGGCGAAAAATAAAAATTATCATGATTGGCAACTGATATACCTGTATATAAATATGGTGTTCCTTTCATTCCGCTTGTATGAAGATCAAAATCAAAAAACGTAAATTCCATACCTGCTGATACTTCTAAAATATTAGAATTAAATTCATAACCTCTTTCTATTCTTCTAGGATCGTCAGATTTTCCATCAATACCGTTTAAATCTGTAAACGTAACGGAAGCTCTAAATGAATGCCTAGGACTTCTATTCCACTTAAATAAAGCTCCAAAAGCTGGCTGATTTGGAGAAATGTATTTACTCGAGCCTACATCTCCAATAAAATTACTACCACCAACAAACACACCAACCTCATAGATTTGAGCATCAATTGTGTTAACCATAAAAGCACTAAATAAAAATAGAAAAAAATACCTCATAAATTTTTCAAAGTTTGCAAATATAACAATTAAGAATTTTGTGAAACAATTTGACACAAAATGTATTACAGATTAACTGATTTTTAAGGTATTTATTGTTATTCCTAATTATTTAGTTGCGTCGGTCTTCTCCCCAAAGTAATTTTTTTCGAAGCGTCTCTAGAAAGGTTTCATCTAATAATTCCACCATTTTTACAACAAAATTTGCTTTCTCTATCGTTACAGTGGTTGTATTAGATAAGGTTACAATTCTAGAATCAAGAGACATGAGAAACTGATCTTCTCGTCCATTGACTTTTAACTTTACTGTTGTATTATCTGGTATTATAAGCGGACGAGCACTCAAATTATGAGGCGCTATAGGTGTTAAAGCAAAACTCTTAGCATCTGGCGTTATCACTGGCCCACCACAACTTAAAGAATAACCTGTTGACCCAGTTGGTGTAGACAAAATAAGACCGTCTGCCCAATAAGACGTTAAATACAAATCATTAAGATGTGTATCTACAGTAATCATAGAGGTTGTATTTTTTCTACTAATAGCTATTTCATTAAGAGCAAAATTTGTTTTAAGTATATCCTCATGTTCTGGCTCGGTGGATACACTTAACAATGAACGCTCCGATATTTTGTATTCGCCTTTAAAAATCTCAGTTAATGCAGACTCAATATCTTCGGTTTGTATAGTTGCTAAAAACCCTAAACGCCCTGTGTTAATACCTACAATTGGTATTCCTAAATCTCTAACATAGGTTACAGCTCTTAAAATGGTACCATCACCTCCAACACTAATTAATAGATCATACGATGTATCAAGCGCATCAAATATTTGCACTTTTGAACTATTTTGGATTTCAGAACTCTGAGTCGTTAAAAATTCGCGTTCAAAAAAAACATCAGCCTTTTTATCTAATAAGACATCAAGTAATTGCTCTACAGCCTTTTGTGTAGTTTCCTTAACGTAATTTTGACCGTATATTGCTACTTTCATGTATAATTGTTATTCTATAATAGTCTTAAACGGTGCTTTTATTTTTATTCAAAAAAAATCTAAAACAGTTTAATTCATCATTACATATTAAGGTATTTATCGAGATATTGTGAACGTTCTTTTAAACTTTCAATATAAGAATCATCTTCATGACCAGAAACAATGTTATAACTGTAACGTCTAAAGGTTTGAATCACTTCATTAACACTTGCATTACTTATTTTTAAAGTTACCTTCACTAAATCGCCATCCATTTTAGAAATAAAAGCACCCAAAAGCTTAGCATCATTAGACTCTACAATTTGGCTAATTTCACTAAACGAATAATCGTTAATTCCTTTCTCAACAATTAAAATTCCACCAGGTTCAGAAAAAAATGGCGTTTCATTAAACAAATGTATAATATCATTTAGCTCATAATAGCCAAGATATTTATTATTCTGGTCTAGAATTGGCAAAATATTAGAGTCATTTTGTGCAAATGCTTCTAATACATCTAACCAATTTGTGGTAGGTCTCACAAAAAAACCTTCAATAGCATAGGCACAGTCACTAATGGTAATATTGTTCTCAAAACAATGCGTATCAGTTTCAGAAATACAACCCATATAGACATTATCCTTCATTACAGGAATATGTGAATATGTCAATTGATTAAATAACGTTTGTAGATCGCCAATTTTATCAGTTACACTTAACGGTTTAATATCATTGATTACAAAATTTTGAAGCTCCATTATGCAAAATAAATTTAGGTGCAAATTAATCAAAAAAACCCACAAAAAGCATGCACTTGTTTGTATTTTTGTTAATCAAAAAATTTAATTATGACCAAATTAAGTGTAAACATAAATAAGATTGCAACTCTCAGAAATAGTCGTGGTGGTGACGTACCAAATGTGGTTCAGTTTGCAAAAGACGTTCAGCGTTTTGGTGCGGAAGGTGTCACTATTCACCCAAGACCAGACGAAAGACATATTCGCTATCAAGATGCTTATGATTTAAAACCAGAAGTTTACACAGAATACAATATTGAAGGCAATCCTATTCCTAAGTTTGTAGACATGGTTCTAAAAATAAAACCCACGCAAGTTACTTTAGTACCAGATTCTATTGATGCTATAACATCTAATGCTGGTTGGGACACCATAAAGCACAAAGATTTTTTAGTTGAAGTAATTAAAGAATTTAAAGATAATGGTATTAGAACATCCATATTTGTAGATCCAGATTTACACCAGATTGAAGGTGCAAAAGCAACAGGAACCGATAGAATTGAATTTTATACTGAAGCGTTTGCTCATCAATATAGCCTAGGTAATAAAGAAGCGATTAAGCCTTATTCTGAGTGTGCAGGATTAGCAAATTCGTTACAACTTGGTATTAATGCAGGACATGATTTATCCTTAGAAAATATTCAGTTTTTTAAAGAACATATTAATGGATTGTTAGAGGTTTCAATTGGGCACGCTCTTATTGCTGAAAGCTTATATTTAGGCATTGAGAATGTAATTGGCATGTATTTAGAAAAGCTCAAATAAAAGTATATTGTAAAGTTGAAGTATCTCAGGTTAAAAATGAGAAATTTCAATTATTTAAATACAACTTTACAAAAACACATTCTCGTTTAACACGCATTGTCATTGCACTTTTGTGTAAAAATTAAAAAACATGAAACTACACTCAAACATTATAGGAGAAGGCAAACCATTTATTATTCTACATGGATTTTTAGGCATGGGAGATAATTGGAAAACCTTGGCAAGACAATTTTCTGAATCTAATTTTGAAATACACCTCGTAGATCAACGTAATCACGGTCGCAGTTTTCATTCAAACGATTTTGATTATGATCTATTAGCTGAAGATTTAAAAAATTACTGTGAATCTCATAATTTAAACGACATCATATTATTAGGGCACTCTATGGGTGGAAAAACAGCTATGCTGTTTGCTTCAAAATACCCAGAATTAGTAAGTAAACTATTGGTGGCTGATATTTCGCCACGCTATTACCCTGTACATCACGATGCAATTTTAGAAGGATTAAGTAGTTTAGATTTTACGCAAATTAAATCTAGAGGAGAAGCAGATAAAGCTCTAAGTGATTATATACAAGACGTTGGCACACGTATGTTTTTGCTAAAAAACTTATATTGGGTTGAGAAAGGACAGCTAGGTCTTCGAATTAATTTAGAAGTTTTAAAAGAAAATGTTTCTGAAGTTGGTGAAGCCTTACCAATACATGCCAGTTTTAATAAGGACACTTTATTTTTACGAGGTGATCGTTCAGAATATATACCAAAAGCAGACGAAACTATTATTCATCGTCATTTTCCCAATTCTAAAATTATAACCATCAGCAAAGCTGGCCATTGGTTGCATGCTGAAAACCCTCAAGAATTTTATGACGCTGTCATAAATTTCGTTTAACTTTATAAAACTTAATTAATCCATATGAAGTATATAGTTTTAGTTGTTTTGTGCTTATTTACGTTTCAGTTCACAATAGCACAAATACAACCAGATGGTCCGTATAAAAAATATTATGATTCTGGCGAATTACTACTTGAAGGTCAATATTTATCTAACAAACGTGCTTCAACATGGAAGAGCTATTATAAAAACGGTCAAGTTAAAAGTATATACAGTTATAAAGATGGAAAACAAAACAAAGACTTTATATCCTATTATGAAGATGGATCTCTTAAAAGTAAAACAGAAAAAGAAGATGACACTTATATTAATAGAAGTTTTTACAAAAGCGGTGAATTGAAAACAATTAATGAACTTGGCAATGGTTATTTCAAAAAATTTTTAAAAAACGGAAAACTACTTGTAGAATCTACCTACAGTAATTCTGAACTTTCTGGTGAATGGAAACAATTTTATGAAAATGGACAAATAGCATGGATTGTAACTTATAAAGATGGTTATAGACATGGGATGTACAAGCAATACTACGAAAATGGAGATATAAAGCTTGAAGGTAACATTTCTAAAGACAAAGTAAATGGACAGGAAAAAAGGTTTTTAAAAAACAGAGAATTAGAATGGACTGGGACTTATCAAAAAGGCCAATTGCATGGCACGTGGACGAAGTTTAACGCTGAAGGTTCTAAACCTGAAAAAATAAAATTTAAAAATGGATTATCTTCAAATAAAGAATTTAGGAAAATAATAACTCCTACTAAAGTACCTGATGGAGTTACTCAACGTATTCCTATTTATCCAGGATGCGAAAAGGCTTTAACAAACAGAAAAAGAAAAACCTGCATGAACAACAACGTTAGTGCATTTATATTAAAAAACTTTAATACGAATCTAGCAAAGGGTTTACTTCCAGGAAAAAAACGGATTTTCATCAAGTTTAAAGCAAATAAAAAAGGAGAAATTGAAGTCATAGATGTAGCTGGACCAACTCCTTCTTTGAAATTAGAAGCTTATCGAGTTATAAAAATGCTTCCTAAGGTTGTTCCTGCTATGCAAGATGGAAAACTTAAAAATTTTCCATTTTCAATACCTATAGTTTTTCAAGTTACGAGATAACCTAATTTCATCAATAATATTCAATATGAAATACCTTATTACATTAACTGTTTTCTTATTTACGTTTCAGTTCACAATAGCACAAATACAACCAGATGGTCCATACAAAGAATTCTACGATTCTGGTGAACTTAAAAAAGAAGGCCAATACAAAAACAAAAAACGCGTAGGTAAATGGAAACAGTATCATAAAAACGGACAGGTTTCAAGAATTTATAGCTACACGAATGGCAAATTTGATAAAGAAGAAATGTCATATTACGAAAATGGTGTTCTAAGCCACAAAATCGAATTAGAAGATGGTGTCTATGTCAATTTTAGATATTTTAAAAGTGGAAATTTAGATTATAAAAGGCAATTTGAAACCGGCTATTTTAAAAGTTTTTACGAAAGTGGTGCTAAAGAAATCGTTGCCACTTATTTAAAATTTGATTTAGTTGGCGAATGGAAAAAATATTATGAAAGCGGCCAGTTAGAATGGGTCGTAACATACAAAGATGGTTATAGACATGGTTCTTATAAAAATTACTATGAAAATGGAGATCTTAAATTAGAAGGTTCTATGGCCAAAGAAAAACTCCATGGCAAAGAAAAAAGATATTTAGAAGGTAATATACTTGAATGGGAAGGCAGTTATGCAGATGGCAGACTAGCTAATACTTGGATTAAATATAATGCGAAAGGCAAGAAAGTTGAAAAAATTAAATTTAAAGATGGAATTGCAAGCAAAGCTGAATTTAATGGGATTTTAAGCCCATCTAAAGTTGAGGATGGCGTTATTGAACGTGTTCCTGTTTATCCTGGTTGTGAAGACATGTTAACCAATAAAACTAGAAAAGGGTGTATGAATAAAAACGTAAACCAACTAATTGGTAAAAACTTCAACACTGAATTAGCAACAAAATTAAATTTAATAGGAAGACAGAGAATTGTCCTAAATTTTAAAATAGACAAAACCGGAAATGTTATAGAGGCAAAAGCGAAAGCTCCTCATCCTGGTTTGGCAGAAGAAGCGATAAGAGTTATTAAATTGTTGCCAAAAATGTCTCCTGGATTTCAAAGAGACAAACCTGTTATAATGCCTTTCTCTATTCCTATTGTATTTCAAGTTAGTAGATAATATAATGTCGTTAACCATCTTCAATATGAAATACCTTTTTACACTAATTGTTTTCTTATTAAGCGTTCAATTTTCAATTGCTCAAAACCCTCCTGATGGTCCATTTGAAATATTTTATGATTCAGATACGATTAAGGTTAAAGGACAGTATAAAAATGGAAAACGCGATGGCGATTGGAAAAGTTATTATGAAAACGGTCAAGTTTCAAGATTGTACAGTTATCAGAAAGGAAAACTCAATGTGGAATATCGTTCTTTTTACGACGATGGAATATTACGAAGTAAAACGGAAGAAATTAACGGAGAACATATTTGGTTCGGCTACTACAAGAGCGGAAATTTACAATATAAGCAACAATTAAAAGGAGGCTATTTTAAAACCTATCGCGAAAATGGAACATTAGAAATTGAAGCTAATTATGACAATAATGGGCTTTGAGGTGAATGGAAACGCTATTATGAGAATGGAACAATAGAATGGCTGGTAAATTATAAAGATAACGAGCGCAATGGCCTGTACAAGCATTTTTACGAAAATGGAGACCTCAAATTAAAAGGCGAAAATAAAAATGATAAGCTTGAAGGCGAAGAATACCGCTATTTACCCAATGAAATTTTAGAATGGAAAGGTAATTACAATAAAAATCGATTGCATAATACCTGGATAAGATATGATTCTAATGGCAAAAAAACTGAGAAAATTAAATACTATTATGGTTCTACCAATTTAGATAATGCCTCTAATTTAAAAAGCACCAAAATACCAGAAGGTATCGTAGAGAATGTTGCAATTTATCCAGGTTGCGAGTCTTTCAAAAGTAATAAGGCACTTAAAAAATGCACCAATGAAAAGGTTAACAAAATAATTCTAGATAACTTTGATATTAACTTAGCAAACAATATTGGTTTATCTGGTGAACAAATAATTTTAGTTAAATTTGAAGTAGATATTTACGGTTATGTAAGTATTGTAAGCATAAAAGCACCTCATCATGTTCTTAGAATTGAAACAGAAAGAGTAATGCGAGAGTTGCCAAAATTTAAACCAGCAATGCAATTTGGTAAGGCCGTAAAAATGCCGTTTTCAATACCAATTGTTTTTGTCATAAATTAAAAAAATTATGAATCTAATTTTAAGACTTTTATTAAACGCCCTGGCTGTGTTTGTTTTAGCACATGTTTTAACTGGTGTAGCGGTAGATGGTTATGTTGGCGCACTAATTGTAGCCATTGTATTATCTATTTTAAATTTATTGGTAAAGCCTATTTTAGTCATTTTAACCTTACCCATTACTATAATTACATTAGGACTTTTTCTAATCGTAATTAACGCAATAATAATATTAGTCGCAGACAAATTAATCGACGGATTTAGCATTGCCAATTTCGGAACCGCAATTTTATTTAGCATCCTACTGTCTATCTTGCAATGGCTGCTACAATCCTTTTTAAAAGACGATAAAAAGTAGCTGATATACAAACGCTTAAAACTGTTGTTGGGTTGCAAAAAATATTGTATTTTTGCAGCCCAATTTTAGTTTCAATAAAAATGAACATTACAAGAGAAAACATCGATGCATTAAATGCAGTTGTAAAAGTTGATATCGCAAAGGAAGATTATAGCGATAAAGTAGAAAAAATATTAGTAGATTACCGTAAGTCTGCAAACATTCCTGGTTTTAGAAAAGGTCACGTACCAATGGGAATGGTAAAAAAGCAATATGGTAAAGCTGTATTAGTAGATGAAGTAAACAAATTACTACAAGATGCACTTGGTAAGTATTTAGTTGAAGAAAAACTAGACGTTTTAGGTAATCCTTTACCAAAAGCTCAAGACGATTTAGATTGGGATGCTGAAGCATTTTCATTTGAATTTGAATTAGGTTTAGCTCCAGAATTTGATGTCAACCTAAAAAGTAAAAAAGCAATAACACATTATAATATTGTTGCAGATGACAAAATGATCGACGATCAAATTGAAAACATCCAAAAACAATACGGAAAAATCGTTTCTCAAACCGAAGTAACAAAAGACTCTGAAATTACGGGTACATTTACTAACGAGGAAAAAGAAATCGAGAATTCTACAATGATTACTTTAGATAAATTAAAAGGAAAAACAAATCCTAAGAAGTTTATCGGAGCAAAAGTTGGTGACGTAATAACATTAAAAACTAAAGGTTTATTTAATGACGATCACGACTTAATGAATGCGTTAAAAGTACCTCACGATGATGCTCACGGATTAGAAATTGAAGTTAACTTTACCGTTACTGAAATTAACGAACGTGAATTAGCAGATTTAGATCAAGAGTTATTTGATAAGTTATTTGGTGAAGGTAAAGTAACGTCTGTTACAGAAGTAAAAGACAAAATAAAAGAAGATTCTGAAAAGCAATTTGCACAACAAGGTGATCAGAAATTATTAAACGATGTTACAGAGAGCTTAATTGAAAATACAAAATTCGATTTACCATCTAGTTTCTTACAAAAATGGATGCAAACTGCTGGTGAAGAAGAAATGACTGAAGAGCAAGCAAAAGAAGAATACGAAAAGTCTGAAAAAAGCATGCGTTACCAACTTATTGAAGGTAAGCTAATTGCAGAACACAATCTTCAAGTACAGTTTGAAGAATTAAAGTCGTATTCTATGGACATGATTAAAGGTCAAATGGCACAATTTGGTCAAATGAATCCTTCAGAAAAAGAATTAGAAGACATTGCAGCACGTATTTTAGGTAACCAAGATGAAGTAAAGCGTATGTCTGAGCAATTGGTTAGTCAAAAATTATTAAACTTATATAAGACAGAAGCTAATATAAAAACTAAAGAAATCACTTATGATGATTTCGTAAAAGAATTTTATAGTTAAGCAGTCTTTAAAATAATTAGTATCTTTAAAGCGTAGAACTGATTGGTTTTACGCTTTTTTTATGGAATTAGTTTTACATCAAAAACTTACATACTAATTAGCGTAATTTTCAGTTTTATTAGATAAAACTCATTAATTAAAAGAATTAAAATTTATATGGATTTCGGAAAAGAATTTGAAAAATTTGCAATAAAGGATCAAGGTATTAATAGCAACTATTACAGTAAAATAATAGAAAGCATGTATCCTTCTAACATGACGCCAAATATTATTGAAGAACGACAAATGAATATTGCCGTTTTTGATGTGTTTTCTCGTTTAATGATGGATCGTATTATATTTTTAGGTACAGGTGTTAATGACCAAGTGGCTAATATTATACAAGCACAATTATTATTCTTACAAAGTACAGATGCCACAAAGGATATTCAAATTTACATTAACTCTCCAGGAGGATCAGTATATGCTGGTTTAGGTATTTATGATACTATGCAGTTTGTAAAACCAGATGTTGCTACAATTTGTACAGGTATTGCAGCTTCAATGGCAGCTGTTTTATTATGTGCTGGCGCAGAAGGTAAACGTTCTGCATTAACGCACTCTCGTGTAATGATTCACCAAGTAAGTAGCGGAACTCAAGGTCAGTTAAGCGATATGCAAATTGCCTTAAAAGAAACGATAAGAGTTAAAGAAGAATTATATGCAGTGATTGCAAAACATTCTGGTAAGTCTATTGAACAAGTAGAAAAAGATTCTGATAGAGATTACTGGATGCGCTCACAAGAAGCTTTAGAATACGGAATGATTGATGAAGTATTAACAAGAAAGTAATTCCATTTACTTTCGACTAAATATGTCTAGTTACAAAACTATTTACAGTCATGTTAATGCAACGCTTTTTAATAAGCGACACATTAATGAGAATGACACCAATTTAAAATTATGGCAAAGGAAGAATTAGAATGTTCATTTTGTGGAAGGAAAAAGCCAGAAACTAGTTTATTAATAGCTGGTTTAGATGCGCATATTTGTGATCGTTGTATAGAGCAAGCTCATGGTATTGTTATAGAGGAATCTAAACAATCTGGTAATTCAGATTTGAGCGCTGAGTTAATGCTTAGAAAGCCTAAAGAAATAAAAAGTTTCTTAGACGAGTATATTATAGGACAAGAGTACACCAAACGTGTCATGTCTGTAGCGGTTTATAATCACTACAAGCGTTTATTGCAAGCACCTACAGAAGATGATATTGAAATACAAAAAAGTAATATCATTATGGTTGGGCAGACAGGTACAGGTAAAACCTTAATGGCCAAAACCATTGCAAAAATGCTAAATGTACCTTTGGCCATTGTAGATGCAACTGTATTAACAGAAGCTGGTTATGTTGGTGAAGACGTAGAAAGTATTTTGACGCGTTTATTACAAGCTGCAGATTACAATCTAGAAAAAGCACAACGCGGTATTGTTTTTATTGATGAAATAGATAAGATTGCTCGTAAAAGTGATAACCCTTCAATTACTAGAGATGTATCTGGTGAAGGTGTGCAACAAGCGTTATTAAAACTTTTAGAAGGCACTGTAGTTAATGTTCCACCTAAAGGTGGACGTAAGCATCCTGATCAAAAATTTATAGAAGTCGATACTGAAAACATCTTATTTATTGCTGGTGGCGCATTTGATGGTATAGAACGCGTTATAACTAAACGTTTAAACATGCAAGCCATTGGTTATAGCTCTATAAATAAAGAAAGTGTAGACAAGGACAATATTTTACAATATATAATTCCTAAGGATTTAAAAGATTTTGGTTTAATACCTGAAATTATTGGTCGTTTACCTGTGTTAACACACATGGATCCTTTAGATGCTAAAACGTTAAGAGCTATTTTAACAGAACCTAAAAATGCTATTGTAAAACAATACAAAAAATTGTTTGCTATGGATGAGGTTGCATTAACACTCACTAATGGTGCATTAGAGTATATTGTAGAGAAGGCCATAGAATATAAGTTAGGTGCTAGAGGATTAAGATCGCTTTGCGAAGAAATCCTTACCGAAGCTATGTTTGAATTGCCAGGATCTGGAGAAACTAAGTTGACGATAACTAAAGCCTATGCAGAAGACCGATTAAATAAATCGACTTTAAAAAAACTTAAGGCCGTGTCTTAACTCAATTAAAATACTATATAAAAAACCACAATTTCTAATATTGAAATTGTGGTTTTTTTGGTTAGGATTAATTAATAATATTGCTAGCAATATTTGTTGTTATGTTAATAGCACATTAATTTTTATCAAATATATAAGCCTTCAATAGAGTTTAACCATTTGTTGTCATTTAATGGTTAAATGCTAAATAATTTACGCTCTATGGTATTTAACTGTATATTTTTCAGACAAACCGTTAATGTTTTACGGTATTATAACTTACCTCTACTTTTGGTTCCATTTTTACAACAGATTTCTCCGGAAACGTATTAGGCGCTAATTTTTTGGTGTAAGCTTCAAAACCTTCTTTTTTAATAACAATTTCATAATCATCATAAGGCTTTAACTTAAAACTGTACGACGCATCTACACTCGTTGTTTGTCGTTCTACCTCTTCGCCTTCGTCATTTAACAATACAATGGTTGCATTAGGTAAAATCTTATTATCTTGGGTTGTAACTACACCTTGCAAATCTTTATAAATCATTTCTGATTTAAAATGATACATGTTATAAGCATTAGTTGACTTCCCTTTATTAGAAGAAAACACACCTGTATCACCATTAATAATCATAAACGCAATATCATCCTTGTTAGAATTAATTGCTCTTCCTAAATTTCTAGGCTTACTATATGCTATTTGCTTACGATTAGAAATAAAAATATCATAACCACCAATACTATTGTGACCTTCTGAAGAAAAATATAATTCCTTATTATCATCTGTTGTATAAGGGTATTTCTCATCACTTTCAGTGTTAATCTTACCGCCTAAATTAACGTGGCTTCCTATACTACCATCTTTGTTAATTCTGGCCATATAGATATCAAAACCACCAAAACCGTCTTTCATATTAGACGAAAAGAATAAAAATTTACCATCTGCAGAAACATGTGGGTTTTCTACAGAATAATCATCACTACTGATAGCAAGTTCTGTTTCGTTTATCCACTTTCCTTGTGAATTTTTCTTTAATTCTGCTTTATAAAGTTTATAATTTAGAACATTATCTCGTTCACTACGCGTGTAATAAACAGTGTGTTCGTCTGGAGAAAATGCAACCTTACCTTCGTTTCCTTTTGTATTTAAAATTCTACTAAATAAAAAGGGCTGAGAAAAGCTGCCATTTTCTTCAACATCTAAACAAAATAAATCTGTGTATGGTTCCTTAGTTTTAGGATCTACACCAGACCCTAAACCTCCTATTTTTTTAGAAGAGACAATGACTAGTTTATTTCTAAACATAGCACTTGCAATTTCGGAGTAATTAGAATTTATTTGAGAAACTTTTACGTTAAAAGCATAACCGCTTTTATTGAGAGCATCAACTTTTGTTGATTTTACTGGGTCGGTTTTGTCATACGAGGTGTATGTACAAAACAGTAGTGCGCAGAGCACATGAATTGTAAATTTCATAATGTAGGGATAATGGATTAATTCAATTTCAATATACGTTTATGCATACAAAAACTATCTAATTTTCACATTTTTTTGGGTAAATCTCCCAATTTTGACGACAAAACTGTACAGATTGTCAATTTTTCGGTCAAAAAAAACCTACATTATTGGTTGTTGAGTTGTAGTAATTCTTCTAAATAAGCTCTAGAATTAGATAAACGTGGTACTTTATGTTGGCCACCAAGCTTATCATTATCCCTTAACCAATCGTAAAATAAATTGGGTCTGGCACTATGAATTTTTGGTTTATTTAACGTCATATTATTTAGCCGCTTGGCTTCATAATCAGAGTTTAGGGATTTTAGTTCTTGGTCAAACAACGCTTCAAAATTAGACATATCTTTTGGAGGTGTTTTAAACTCTATAATCCACTCATGAGAACCTTTTTCTTTGCCTTCCATAAAAATGGGAGCCGCTGTATAATCTACAATTTCTGCAGCCGTTTGTAGGCACACATTTTTAAAAGCACTTTCTGCGTTTTCAATAATTAATTCTTCGCCAAAAGCATTGATATGATGTTTTGTTCTACCTGTTACTTTTATACGATGAGGACTTAAACTAACAAAACGAATGGTATCACCTATTTTGTATCGCCACAAACCTGCATTTGTTGTTATTAAAACAGCATAATTAACGTTAAGTTGCACTTCACTTAGAGGTATTACTGTTTGGTTTGGAGTTCGGTAATTATCCATTGGTATAAACTCATAGAAAATACCATAATCTAACATTAACAATAAATCACTAGAATTGTTTTGATCTTGTATGGCAAAAAAGCCTTCTGAAGCATTGTAAATTTCATAATATCTAAACTTATGAGATGGCAATATTGCTTTGTATTGCTCAACATAAGGATTAAAACTAACGCCTCCATGAAAGTAAACTTCTAGGTTTGGCCAAATATCAAATAAGCTATCCTTATTTGTTTTTTCTAATACATTATTTAATAATACTAACATCCATGATGGTACACCTGCGAGACTAG
Source organism: Winogradskyella sp. 4-2091 (assembly GCF_045765065.1). NCBI lineage: Bacteria > Pseudomonadati > Bacteroidota > Flavobacteriia > Flavobacteriales > Flavobacteriaceae > Winogradskyella > Winogradskyella sp. 4-2091. Next base: position 8,575 of record NZ_JBJKOD010000001.1, on the reverse strand, counting down.
TAACGTTTTCTTCAATAGTTTCTTCAACGATGGCTTGCATTTTAGTTTCCCAATCACTCATTAAAGACACTCTATTGCTTGGTGTACTACTAAATTCTGCCCAAAATGGCATATTATCAATAAGTATAGCACTTAAATCGCCAAAAGCTGTTCCGTTTTCTTTATACAATTCTTTACTACCACCTAATCGTAAACTCTTACCTGTAAAGAGTTGTGCATCTTCATTATTATTGAGATACATACAAAGTAAATCTTTACTCGCTGCATAGTGACAATCTTCTAGAGACTCGGCACTAACCGGAATAAATTTACTTTTAGCGTTAGTTGTTCCGCTAGATTTAGCAAACCATTTTATGGCACTTGGCCAAAAGATATTTTGTTCGCCGTTTCTTGAGCGTTCAATTAACGGTTGAAATTCTTCGTAATTAACAATAGGAATTCTTTGATTAAATTCTCGGTATGACTTTATAGATTCAAAATTATATTTTCTACCTATTTCTGTATCCTTTGCAACTTTTAATAAGCTGAAAAGCAATTCGTTCTGTACTTCATTTGGGTATTTAATAAACAATTCAATCTGATGAAATCGCTTTTTTAAAAACCATGAAGCTATAGAGTTTACAATTGGAATTGGCATAGAATAGCTATCTTTACTCGCCAGGCGAGATTGGTATATTATTAGTTAAGGTAAATATAAATCTTGTTGTTTTATACATTCTTTACAGATATTCTAAAGATGTAATTTGATAAAAATACTAAATTTCTTTTATGGTTTACACAGGAGTCCTCACAAAAATGCAAACTGAATTTTTAGAACCTATTCAGTATTATTTAGTCTTTGAAAATGATTTTATACACATGAATCAATTGCTAAATAAATCTATTAACATGAAACTAGTTGGACACCAATGTTTAAGCTGTGGATTAGATAGACCTATTTACAGACAAGGCTTTTGTAGAACTTGTTTTTTTGATAAACCTTTTGCTGGTGATTGGATAATGCGACCAGAATTAAGTACTGCACATTTAGGAAAAGAAGATAGAGATTTAGACTACGAAAAAAAGGTACAACTACAACCACATATTGTTTATTTGGCAAACTCTAGCAACGTAAAAGTGGGCGTTACAAGAAAAAGTCAAGTCCCAACACGATGGATAGATCAAGGTGCACACGAAGCTGTGGAAATTGTAGAAGTACCCAACCGATATTTAGCAGGTATTACTGAAGTTGCGCTCAAAGCACATGTTGCAGACAAAACCAACTGGCGAAAAATGCTGAAGAATGATATTGAAGATGAAAATTTATTAGATTGGTCACATAAGTTAAAACAATATGTACCAGAAGAAGCGCAAGAATATGTGATTGAAAATAATACTGAAACACACATCAATTTCCCAGTAGACCAATATCCTGAAAAACCTAAAAGCCTTAATCTTAGTAAAACGCCCAATTACTCAGGAAAACTAGTAGGAATTAAAGGTCAATATTTAATTTTTGAAGATAATACTGTTTTTAACGTGAGAGCAAATGAAGGCTTAGTAGTAGAGTTAGGTATTTAAATTTTAAGGTAAATAGCAAAAAGTTACTATTTAAAGTAAGACAACAAATCAGATTTTTTAGAAGCAGATACCATAATTTCTTTTCCATTACTTAAAATCACGCTACCTCCTTTTCCTTTGACGTATTTTACGATCTCATTGACATTAACCAAATAGCTCTTATGGACTCTGGCAAAATTTCCTTCGGATAAACTTTCTTCTATATATTTTAAAGTTTTGCTTACGAGTTTCTTTTTGTTGTTGCTTAAATATAATTCTGTGTAATTATCATCAGCTTTACAATACATAATATCGGATGTCTCTATAACCTCAAAACCATCTTGCTGAGGCAGCGTAATTTTACCGTTTACAGCATTGGTTTTTGGCACAAGGACTTGATCTTGTAAAGCGTCTTCTTTGGTTTTTATTTCGGTAACGTAGTCTACAGCTTTTATTAACTCATCTATAGAAATTGGTTTCATTAAGTAATAAGAGGCATGCGCATTTAATGCATCAATTGCATAATGATTGTAGGCTGTTACAAATATGGTTTCAAAATCTATATCACCAACTTTATCAAGCAAATCAAACGCATTACCATAAGGCATTTCTACATCTAAAAACACGACATCTAAATCGTTATTTCTAATTAAAATAAGCGCTTCTTCAATATTTGAAGCCTCACCTTGAATTGAAATATTTGGACAATATTTAGTTAGATAATTCCTTAAAATTAGTCTACTATTTTCTTCGTCTTCTACAATTATGGCGTTTAATTTCATATTTAATCCTTTTTTAAGGTTACAACAACCTCTGTACCTGCATCTTCCAATTCTTGAAAATCGCTAATGGCTACATCTACTTTATCCTTATACATTTCATTTAAAATGGCAACACGTTTTTTAATGTTGTTCATTCCTTTAGAGTTTTGCTTTTTCTGGTGATCTGTTTTTAAAGCTTTAGATCGGTCACGTCCTATACCATCATCAGATATTGTTATTGTTATCTCATCTTTAGATTTTGGCGCAATATGTATATGCAGTTGTCCTTTTTCGGTTTTATAACGTAAGCCATGCCAAACCGCATTTTCAATATAGGGTTGCAGTAACATTGGTGGAATCTGAAATTCGTCTACATCAACATTTTCATCTACAACTATAGCATATTCAAACTTATCTTGAAACCTGAAATGTTCAAGTTTTGTATATAAATTTAATAACTCAATTTCTTTTTTCAATGGGATAAAATCCTCTTCACTGTTCTCTAAAACAGCTCGCATTAATAGTGAAAAATCAGATAAATATTTATTGGCTGTTCGCTCATCATTGGTTGCGATAAAAGTATTAACCGAGTTTAATGCATTAAATATAAAGTGCGGATTCATTTGGCTACGCAACGATTTTAAAGCTAATAAATTATTCGCCAATCGTTGTTGCTTTATGTATTTAAACATCAAGTAACCTGTTATTAATAGTAAAATTAATCCACCTATTAAACTGTAAATTATAAGTTGCTGACTTTTGTTTTTTTCTTGAGTTAAATCGTATTTACTTTTAGATAATGCTCTATCACTTTCTAAAGATGTTATTCTACTTTGCTGTTCTGCGATGTTTCTACTAAAACGTGCAGCTTGTGTAATTTCTTGTAATTTTTTAGCATATTGTTCATCAACAACATTATTATATTCTTCAGTATATGCAATAGCTTCTTCTGTGTTTCCTGATCTTAAATGAGCTTCAGACAATTTTCTTGTAGCATCCATTTTTACATCTAAATCCTCTCTTTCTTCTGCTTCTTCTCTACTTTTTTCGTAATACGGAATAGCACTTTCCATATCATTCTGTAAATAGTAAGCATTACCTATTTTATAGTTTTGCTTTTGAGTTGTAATGGCACTTTCATTAGCAATTACAGAATCTCTTTCAATATCCTTTATACCTTCTATTGCTTGTTTTCTCAGGATAATTTCATCATCATAATCAGCATTATCACTGTTGAACTCAGCTACTTTTACTTGCTCCTCTACTGCTCGTTTTTTATTTTCATTTTTCGCTAAATTCAACGAATTATTAAAGAACATTTTAGCTTTAGTTGTCTGCCCTTGTTCACTGTAAACTTGTGCTATTTTAGAATTTAAATCTGTAACCTTAGGTGCTATTAAATGTTTGTTTGCAACCTCTAATCCATCTTCATATGACACAATTGCTTTTTTGTAGTCTTTAAGTTTAAGATACGTATCACCTATACCTTCATACCAAACCGTTTTTTGATAATTAGACAAACTAGACTTTTTTATGTTCTGAAAAGTTGTAAGACTTGTATCGAATTCCTCATTACTGAGATACGCCCTTGCTAATTTGAGTTGAGCTGAAGTTGTTTCAGCATTTTGAATGCTAATTTTATAAGCGGAAATTGCCAAATCATACTGTTTCCAATACATATAAACATCGCCTAATAGTTCTTGAGCTTGTGCACTTTGTGCTGTGTTAATATTTACATCTAGTGCGTTTCCAATAAATTTTAAACTCTTACCTGCATCTTTTTTAAGGTATGCATCTGCAGAATCTATCATTTCATTGAATCGGTTTTTATCACTCGTTATATTATTACTTCTGCCATTCTGCTTGGCGTCAATAACAACAATTGTAATGCGCTCATTAGATGTAATGGTATGATATTTGGTTTCAAAATCATCATGACTGATAATGAGTTCATCACCTACTTGTGCTCTTACTGTAAACGTGCCATCACTCAAGGTTCTTGTATAGCGTCCGCCATTTACAATGATCTCAACGTTTTCATAAGGCTTACGAGAATCTTTTTCATATACAGAGCCTCTAATCGTATAGAAAACTGCTTTAGTATCTCTATCGCCTACCTCATTTTGTTGCGCAAAAGACAAACTTCCTACAATAGAAAACAACACTACTAAACAATATGATTTAAAAAGTTTCACTTTAATATTTTATTTCTTGGACTAAACTTACGCACTTTATTTGGTTCCAAAAAATGGTAAACTTAGAGATGGGTCTATTTAAACTTCAAAAAAGACACTTCTACTAAAAGAGTAGACAGTTTCACTCATCTAAATGCACACTTTACTCATTGTGGTTTTTACTAGTTGTTTTTTAGACAGAGTTTTACGCTATAAATCAAAAAACAGAAATAGCATGAAAACAATCAAATTTACCTTAATTATTATGTTAGCATTTAGTATTCAACTCTCTGCTCAACATCGCGGAAATTATAATGAAATAACACAAGATATTTCCAGACAGAATATTTTAACATCTGGTAATGCTCAAATCTACAATCCAACTGTTCAACAACAAATTAACAAAGCACTTTACCCAAGTAATATACTAACGGTTGACGTAAAAGCGCTACAAAACGCAAGTGCAACGACATACACTGCAATATTTAATTTATATCAAATGGGTCCAACTGCAGAGAAGACAAGTCAATTAATGAAAGAGCGCATTGATAGTATTAAATACAGACTAAACTCTAAAGGTATTTCTCAAAAGGATATTGCTATTGATGTTATTTCTTTTATTCCAATTTACGAGGTTGAGGTTACAAAAAAATTATTCAGCAAAACGTATACTGAAGTTCCTAAGGGATTTGAACTACAGCAAAATATTCACATTCAATTTACAAAAACCAATCAATTTGAATCCATTTTAGACGCTTGTGCACAAAGTGAAGTTTATAATTTAGTTAAGGTTGATTATTATATTGAAAACATACAAGAAGTCTATAAAAACCTACAAGACGAATTATTAAAACTGATAGATGATAAAAAAGTCTACTATAAGGCTTTAGGTTTTGATATGTCTAAATATGATGTTGCTATAGCAGATGATAAATACTGTTATTTTCCAAAAGATTTTTACCAAAGTTACCAAGCATACAATAGTACTTCTGTTGAAGCTTTAAACAAAAATAAAGGCGTTACAACTGTAAAGAAACAAGCGTCCTACTATTATCAACCACTCACTTACGAAAACTATGATGTGGTTATTAATCCTTCGATTTTAGAACCTGTTGTGCAAATAGGCATGAATATTAAATTGGTTTTCACACCTAAACCCGTGGAGCAAAAACCGCAACCCATTGTAAAAACAAAAATAGACCACAAGTATTATGTTATTTCTCCTAATGGAACTATTGATGTTAAGGAACTAAATACTAAGCAATAATGAAAACTATTAAAATTATAACATCACTAATTATTCTTTCAATGCTTGGCAATACTGCCTTTGCTCAAAATGGTGTTGAAAAAATCAACTACAACGGCTTTGTAGAATTAAGTGATAGCCTTAAATCTTATCGTAAAAAAAGGTTAATAAATGAAGCCACTTTTAATATTTATAGACAAGAACCTAAGACTATAATCCTAGATACTAGATCTAAGAGTGCTTTTGATGAAATCCATATACAAGGTGCAATTCATATCAATTTTTCAGATTTTACAAAAGATAAACTAGAAGCCATAATTCCTGATAAAACAATCCGAATTCTTATATACTGTAACAATAATTTTGAAAGTAAAAAGACTTCTTTATTAGATAAAAATGTTCGTTTAGCCTTAAACATCCCAACATTTATTAACCTCTATGGCTATGAATACAAAAACATATTTGAATTAAAAGGGTACTTAAAGGAGGACGAAACTATAATCCCATTAATTACTAATGAAAAAAAATAAAAAATTATGAAAACACATCTTAAACCTTTAATAGTCGCATTAAGCCTATCAACTTTAATGGCTTGCAATGCCAACAATAAAAAGACAAATCTTACTGATGAATTAATTGCGGAAACAGTAATTGAGACCAAAACAAAAAAAGATAATCCAGAAATTAAAGTAGCACTCTTGTTAGATACAAGTAACAGCATGGATGGATTAATAGACCAAGCTAAAGCCCAATTATGGAAAATTGTTAATGAATTATCTTACGCCAAATGTGAAGATGAAAGTCCAAATTTAAAAATTGCACTATACGAATATGGTAATGACAATCTTAATGCTGATGAAGGTTATTTAAGACAAGTTATTGCATTCAGTGATGACTTAGATGAAATTTCAAAATCATTATTTTCCCTAACCACAAATGGAGGCAATGAATTCTGTGGTAAAGTAATTAAAACGGCATTAAACCAACTAAAATGGGGAGATAATAAGGAGGATTTAAAACTCATTTTTATAGCAGGAAATGAACCTTACTCCCAAGGTAGTGTAAGTTATAAAGAAGCATCAAAACTAGCACATAACAACGATGTTACCGTTAACACAATTTTTTGTGGCGATTATAACCAAGGTATTACAGCATCTTGGAAAGATGGCGCAGATTTAACGCACGGAAATTATATGGCTATTAATCATAACGAAGCAACAGTGCATATTGCATCTCCTTATGACGATAAAATTTTAGAGCTGAATAAAAAACTGAATAAAACATATATAGCGTATGGTAGTAATGGCCGTAAAAAAATGGAAATGCAAGCAGAACAAGATTCTAATGCTATGAGCTATAATAAAGCTAATGCCGTTAGCAGAACGGTTAGCAAAAGCTCTCGTTTGTATAAAAATAGTTCTTGGGATTTAGTTGATGCTGAAAAAGAAGAAGACTTTTCTTATGATGATTTAGATGAAAAACAATTACCAGAAGAGTTAAAAGGAAAAACTAAACTTGAAATTAAATCTTATGTTGAAAAGAAAGCTAAAGCTAGAGAGGAATTGCAAGATGAAATAGAAGCACTAAACGTAAAACGAAGAAATTATGTCGCTAAACAAAAAACAACTTCTACAAACAATTTAGAAAATGCAATGCTTGAAGCATTAAAAACTCAAGCAGAAAAGAAAAACTATAAATGGGAATAATATAATTATAGAAAAAGAAAAAGGCTCAATTTTCATTGAGCCTTTTTTAATATTATTAGTTAATTGCAGGACAATTACATTCGTACTTCTCTCGTCTACAATTAAAGTTGAATCCTAAAGTAAACTGATGAAATCCACCTGTATTAAAATTCACAGTATTTGCTTGATAAGAATATGTGTATGCAAAAACAAAGTTATTATAATCAACACCTAAGAATGGTGTTATATATTGTAATTTTTGACTACTAACGCCAGTACCATCAAAAAATTCTGCACCATCTAAACTACGTCTATAAGATAATCCTCCCCAAACTTTACCAAAATCCATTTCTTTATAAACTTTAGCATTAATGTCTATAGAAGATTCTTCAGTAGCATCTCTGTACATATACATAATTGAAGGCTCATAGCTCCATTCACTACCAAATTTACTAAATGTATAACCAGAAGATAATAAGTATGTTCTTAGATTTTTAAATTCAAATTGACCGTTTTCATTTACGTTAACACCATCGTTTTCTAAAATATTCTTAGCAGTAAAGTGTGCATAGAAGTCTACAAAGTGGTAAGAGAAACCAAAATCTATATTAAAATTAGTAGCGCTTTGTTGTGAAGGATCTACAATAGGATCAAATTCACCAGGTGCTAACCAACTAGTTTGATCTAAATTATACTGTAAAAATCCAGCACTAAGACCAAATGATAACATATTTAAATCAATTTCATTTCTTGAGAACATTAAGTGATAAGCAAAAGTCGCATATCCACCTACCGTAGAATGATATCCATTTTCATCATTAAAAAGAACACCACCAAGAGCGACAGGAGAATCTCCTAATCGGCTGTTTATACTTAACGTTTGAAGGCTAGGCGCATCATCTACACCAAACCATTGTTGCCTTGCCGTTAACCTAATTTTGGCACAGTTGGCCACACCAGCCATAGATGGGTGAATTAAATAATAATTATCTGTTAAATAATCTGAATAGATAGGGATTCCTTCTTGAGCAAATCCAAAATTTGCTACTAAGGATATTAAGGCTACTAAACAATACTTTTTTAATTTCATATTTTCTTTATCGTTTCAAGGTAAAATGGGCTTTAAATTCTTTACGGATATCAGTACCTGGCTCGTCATACTCTACTGTG